>WTKN01000020.1 GCA_011524395.1 Moorena sp. SS36440bin_2 | reverse complement strand
AACCTAAAACCTAAAACCTACAACCTACAACCTACAACCTACAACCTAAAACCTACAACCTAAAACCTCCAACCTCCAACCTCCAACCTCCAACCAAATAACCTCCAACCAAATAACCTCCAACCACTAAAAGCTGTTCCATTGTAGTAATATGGAGAAAGTAAAGAATTGTTAAAATAAACGAACCATTAAATTCATGGCTATTTTTCGTCAGTACATTGCTCCCCTACTGGCACTACTAGGCTTTTTAATTGCCCTATTGGCAGTCAGTTCTCGGATCTTTTTACCGAACGATATGCTAGCCCCTGCACCGATTGAAGACGTTGACGCTGCTAGCATCCAAGCACCAGTATTCGCTCAGCTGGTTGTTAACCAAAATTTTCCGAAAATTGGTGAGTAAGCCATTGTTAGCAGGCTACCAGCTACGCCTGGGAAGGGCACGAGAACGGGCAATTTTGGTGAAGTTCATGGAATTAACTTACCAAGAGCTTTTTCCGGAACAAAATGATTTTTCTCACCTGGCAAAGACTGTTAAACAGTACTTTTCCAGAGAAACCCCCCTGTGGTGGGTTACAGCAGCGGATGGAAACGTTTCTAGGAAAGGTTATACTGCAACTCATCCCTTGCCGGTGGGTTGTCTGTGGATGGGCAATGGGGTTGATCAGGTAAATGGCGATCGCTATGGCTATATCTTTTTACTTTACGTCATGCCAGCACACCGCCGTCAAGGCATTGGTTCAGCACTGATGCAGCACGCTGAAGCTTGGGCAAGGGCAAGAGGCGATCGCCAACTTGGACTACAGGTGTTTCAATCGAATCAAGTCGCTTTGAACCTTTACCACCAACTGGGTTTCCACACCCAATCTCTGTGGATGATTAAACCATTGCAGAGAAAATACTAATTATGAAACTGGTAGAATCAGGCAAGATAAGGTAGGTTATCAGGCATGTATGACGATGATGATCTCAGTGTACTGGATAATACGGCTTTACTAGAAAGCCCTTTAGATGACATAGATCCGATTGAAGATGAGTTAGAAGCTTCCAAACCTGATCCAGAGGAAATGCTGGCTCTGTTAACTGCACCGGAAAGCCAACAACGGATGCTAGCAGCTCGTGCCTTTTGTGAGTTGCAAGATGAGCGGGCAATTCCCCTTCTGATTAACCTGTTAAATGATGTTTGTCCTTTGGTACGGGTAAGTGCTGCCTATGGTCTCGGGCGCAATCCCAGTTCCACGGCAGTAACGCCCTTGATTGAGCAGCTAACCGTTGATTGGAACGGTTATGTCCGTAAAGGGGTTGTTTGGGCATTGGGGAACTGTCGCGATCGCCGTGCTTTAGCGTCTCTAATTGATTCCCTCAAAACTGATATTCCTGCAGTGCGTTTGTGGGCAGCTAGTGCTCTAGCGCAAATGGCAGAGTTAGATTATGAAGAAGTAATCGCATCAATTCCGCCCTTGATTACTGCTTTAAGGAAAGACCCAGTAGCAGCAGTGCGCAGTAATTGTGCTTGGTCTATCGGGCAGCTGTGTCGGGAATTGCCCTCCAATGCGGTTTACGCTGGTGCTATTGATGCTTTAATTGAAGCAATTGCTGATGATGAAGACCTAGGGGTAAAAGAAGACGCGAAAGCTGCCCTCTTGAAAGTGGGAGACCCCCGTGGACTTCAGATGATTGAAATGATTGAGATGGAAGGGTTTTTGTGAAGGTTTTTGTAAATGGGCTTGATATAGCCCTGGGCCTTTGCCCACACTCTTCTCCCTCCCTGTTCAAGCCTTATGCTTTTAAGGCATCTTGCGCTACACTAGCCACCTGCTCAACACTGTCATTGGCTAATGTTTCTAGGACTGCCTTAGCTTCTTCTCCTCCTAGATTAATCAGTGCTTGTACTAACCGGTAACGAATTTGCCAGTCGGAATTAGTGGCAAAGGGAATCAGCAGAGGCACAGCCCGGGGGTCTCCCAATTCTCCTAAGGAACTAATGGCGGCTGTTTGGATTAAACTGGTATCGGATTTGAGAGCATCTTCTAAAAGTTGAAATGAACGAGGTTCACCTAGTTCTCCTAAGGCAGCAATAATACTAAATTTAATGATCCACTCAGTGGTTTGGTTATAGGTTTGCTCTAAATCATCATAGGCTTCAGTGAGCTTCAAGGCACTCAAGGAATCTGCTGCTGCTGCCTGAACATCTGGTTCTGGATCATTCAAAAGGCGATCGCGTAATAGGGTCAAAGATACGGTTAAATCCTGATGACCCAAGGTATCTAGCTGGCTGACTGCCCCATATCGAATCCGAACATTGTTATCGTTAACCAAAGGTTGAATTAGCTCAAACGCCACCGATGGTTCCAGCTGGCGTAGTTGGTTTAATCCACTGATGCGGTGGCCAAAATCCGATGAATTCAGCAGCTCTTGGACAGATTCACGAGTAACGCTCATGGGTAAATTGCTCAATATCTAGCCAAAACTCAACTTACCACGTTAGTTGTTCACCGTGAACAGTGTTTGAGATAGACAGTTCCGTTAATTCGCTAACTCAGCTGCCATGGCGCGGACAATATCCCCAGAGGTCAGAATTCCAATCACTTGCTCTGCCTCATCTGTTACTGGTAAATGGTGGATTGATTTTTCTTGCATCAACTTAGCTGCTTTCCGTAAGGGTTGATCGGGTTTGATGCTCATGGGATGACCAGTCATTACTTCCCCAGCGGTTTGTCCAAGTGCTTTATGGAGTTCTTGGTCATAACGGGCAGGATTTTCTAAGTAAATCACGCTGTCGAGAAACATGATATAGACTGGCGGTTCTACTCCTGTCTCCTGCCACAGCAAGTCAGCTTCTGAAATCACTCCTACCAATTTGCCTGCTTCGTTAACCACTGGCAAGCCACTAATGCTTTGTTCAGCAATAATTTTGATGACTTCCTTGATTGGTGTTTGGGGCTGCACAACGATCGGCTCGCGGATCATGACTTCAGCAACGGTTTTGGCCATGGGTTTTTAAGGGTTTTGAATGGTTTGCCTTGTGATAACTCTATTTTCCCACTGCCCTAGTCTAGAAGGTGACAGAGGTCTGAAAACTTTATGGTTGATTAAGCTTTGACAAGCTTTGCCCAGTTACCGTTAGCGTTTCCTACAATGGTCTTACCCCTATTCCCTACTCCCTATTCCCTACTCCCATTAACCTAGGAAGAGGTACCTAACCAATGTTTGCGATCGCTATCACTACACTAGGGTTTTACACTAAGTCCGAAAAATAAAATTATTACATTATAGCGTTTATCGCAGTTATTAGATACAGTTTTCTTTGACGTTGATTCCCTGTCTTGATCGAGCCCATCACTATTCCCTGTTCCGGTGATCCGCTGTTCCCTGTTCCCTAAAATCCCGAAATTGTGTACCTCATAGCTATGATAATTGCTATATTATGTAGTAGATGATGTAGCTATCACTTTAATTAATGATAGATTTAACTGGTTCTCAACGCAAGAAATTACGCCAAGCCATTATCAGTGCTTATCCCAGCACAGATGACTTGGCGATAATGGTTGATGATGAGTTAGAAGAAAACATAAATGCTATAGCTGGGGGAGGGAACCTTACTCAGGTTGTTTTTAAATTGATTCAATGGGCTGAGTCAAGAGGTCAATTAGAATCCTTAATTATGGCAGCCTATGGGGCGAATTCAGGTAATCCAGAATTAAAAGAGTTTTATCAAACCATTTTTCAGCAGAGGTTTAGGATTCATCTCCCCCCAGTAAATACTATCAGGGATATTGGCCCTGCTATTGAGTGGCTTGGAGCAACGGAAGAGTTACAACTCCAAGGTTTCTGGCAAGCAGAACCAGATTTTTGGGATGTTGGCTACCTGAAACGAGCAATAGCACAAGCAAGCTCTGTATGTCGGATTGAAATTAACCCACAGGGCATTGAAGGGACTGGTGTTTTGATTGCCAACAGGCTAGTTTTGACTAATTACCATGTGCTGAAGCCGAATGAAAACGCGGATATGCATATCAATGCTCTCAATGCTGTCTTGCGTTTTGGCTGTTTTAGCTCTGATTTGGGAAATGAAATCAAGGGACAGGTCGTTACATTAGACAGACAGCAACCGATTTTACATTCCAGTCCTACCAACAAACTAGATTACGTTTTGCTACAAGTGGCAGCAACTAGTCCTCCATCCAATGATAGTAAACCTGCTCGTTGGAAGCCTAATCATCTTCCTGTTAAAGGGATGGGAATTAATCTTTTTCAGCATCCCGAAGGTGCATCAATGAAACTCTCTATCAGTCGTGATGGGATAACCGGAGTTTATCCCGAGAGGGGACTCGTTCAATATGTCAACAAAACTGCCTTGGGGTCTAGTGGTGCCCCATGTTTTGATGAAGATGGTACCCTAGTGGCTTTGCATCACGCTCAACAAGCTAGATCGTTTGGTACTATCCGGGAAGGAATTTTATTTAGTTGCATCTATCAGGAAATTCAATCCTATCTCTAGTAAGGATAATTAATACTTGACATGGGTCGTCGAATTATTACCACCCAATTGGAATCTAAGAAAGCAGCCAAGATTGATGGCTATTTTGATCGGCTGATCAAATATATTCCCTCGGAAATTGTTGGGGCTTGGATAGCTATCAAAGGACTGATTACAAGTGCCGACGATGTTCCAATTAATCTATTATTATGGGTGCTATTTGTCGTATTTTTAGTTTTAACTGTTGTTTGGATATTAAAACTAACATCAGAGTCGACTAAGCCCTAGCAGGGTGACAAAGGGGATTGAAAAGTAGACAGGGCAAGCTCAATAGCACG
>WTKN01000060.1 GCA_011524395.1 Moorena sp. SS36440bin_2 | reverse complement strand
CCGACGCTCACCAACCATAGGTAGAGCGCCGGACATCTAGCCTAAAGGTTAAAAGGTGAAGGTGGTTCTGAGGGTACCGATGACTACATCATCGTTGTCAGAACTTTGGTTAGGATTCAAAAGCCAAACTACACCAGGAGTAACCGAGATGTTGTTGTTGACTTTGTACTTATAGAAAGCTGAAACCTGGTAAGCAAAATCATTGTCAAAGTTACTGTTGCCATCATCTAAATCCAGTCCTCTGAGGGTTGGTGCCGCACCACCAAAAATTCCGGCCAGATTACCTTTTTTGCCCAAATCGGGGAAAGCGATACCAGCAGCAAAGTTCCAAATTTCCGCATCACCCAAGCCAATCAACTCAGCATCGGTGTAGCCTGCCCAGCCATTGAGTACGATGTTGGGGGTAAGTCTCAAAGAGGTTTGAACACCGAAAGAGTTACTTTCCACTTTTGCGCTATTAAAGTCAACACTGTCTAAACTGGTAGCATTCCCCAAGGCTGCTGGATTGAGATTAGCCAGGGCTGTGCCAGTACCCCCTAGAATTAAACGGGGTCGTGTATTAGCATTATCTTCGTAACCCCGAATGTAGGTGAATCCAACTTTGAAATCACTACCATAGACCAACTGAGCGATCGCAGAAAAGTTGCCATTGAATAGACCCTGGCCTTCTTGAGGATTGCTAGCGGTGTTGGAGATGTAACCTAAATCAATCCGAACATCTTTGATGGGCTTGATGGCAAGGGCAGCACCAGCACCGAATGGTCCAATCCGATAGATGGGATTACGTTCAGCAAAACGGGTAATAGCATTGGAACCACCAGCACGACCTTCAAAGAAAGGGTTAACGGTATCGGCGTAATAGTGATGGAGTGCTCGGTTAGCCAACAGTTGAACCGTTACCTTATCCCCGAGGGGGAAGCGGTAGCGCAAGATATCAATAATAACGTCATTACCACTCGGTCCATCGTAGGTAAAGCGACCTTCTTGAGTTCCGGCCAGTTCACCACCAGCCCCTGTGATCAAAGTTGGGGCATCCCCAGCTTGGAGACGGGTTTGGAGCATGTCCTTACCGGTAAAGCTGGTTAAGAAGTTGAGACGAGTCCGGTTGTGAAAAACGGTCTGAACATCATCAGCATCCCCTCCAAAGGCATCAGCTAGAGCAAAGATCACCTCACCCTTGAGTTTAGTAGTGGTGGAAAACTGATGGTCTTCTAAGAATGCTACTCGTCCTTCTAGGTTATCTACTCGTGCCCCTAGGGTAGCCAGTTCTGTTTCAAACTCCTGTATTAACCGTTGTAGACTTTCTAAGTCCTCACGGGTGATAAAATCTCCAGTAACGCCCCCCAGTAAACGCTCAATCTGGTTCAAACAGGAATTCAAACCAGCAGCAAATTCGTAGCGAGTCAAAGCTCGGTTACCCCGGAAGGTAGCATTGGGATAACCAGCAATACAGCCGTAGCGTTCTACCAAAGAGCGTAATGCTTCATAAGCCCAATCTCCAGGAGAAACGTCTCTGAGTTGAGACACATTAGTGACTTGTTCCATAGAGTCATCCTCTACAGTGTTTCCATTTAGTTGAGAAACACCAGTCACCGGTCCCATCAAGTCATCTTGTGCAGTTTCCTCGTCACCGAAGATGGTCACTGAATCACTAGCAGAATTACTGATATCAACCGTATGCCCAGTAGAGGCATCAGCCACTAATGGTAGATCAGAGGGAAGAACAGACTGAGTTATGGAGGTGAGGTCAGGGGCTGCTTCTACTGTCAGTGTTTCTACTGTAGTGGTAGGGTTGACAGCGGATTCCTGAGAGATTGTCTCTTCTGGCAAAGCTTCCTCAGTTGCTGCTACTGCTGAGGATGAAATCAATAGGGTTGCCCCAACAAATAAGGTGGGCGATTTTAGCACAGAGAGCCACAAATTTTTTGATCTGTTCACAGGGTTTCCTCACACACAATCAGGGTTTTGATAGGTGCGCTTTCCGCATCTAACTATTAAATTCGCCACGGGTCGCACCTCTGGATAAAGTCAACAGGACTACCGTCTCTTCTCAGGTGTGTTACTAATTCATGACAAATTGATTACAACATGGCATACGGAGATAACAGATCAGGAAATACCAGCTTCAGAATTATGGTAGTTCTTCTGCTCATCTGCCGATCCCGTCATGGTCCTTTGTCCTGACTTAGTCTCATTTGAGCCCTTTTTGATCAGTTGTTGATCAAGGGATAGTTTAAGAGACGATTAACTTTACCGATTTAAGAATTACCTTGGATGGAGGTTTTGTTTGTATTTTTTAATACAAAAAATTTAGGCTTGATGAGCTTAAAGCATATTAATTATGCAATTATGACAATATTTTACGAAATTATAGCGGTTTTAACCGCTATAATCCAAATTTTTGATATATGATAATTATTTATAATAAAAAATATTATTATAAGTAACAATAAACAATTTTAAAATTTGGGAATCGGGAATCGGGAATCGGGAATCGCAAACAGGGGCAAGAGTGTCGGAAGTCTGGAAAGGTAGACAGAACAGAGGCAAGAAGCAAGACGAAAACAGAGAACGGTGAAGGGGGATCAGTCGGTAGTGCCTGATTTCGTACTGAAGCTGGAGAAAATCTGATAAGGCATTAGTCCTGTCAGCCCTCAGTTGCATCCACCATCTCATCTAGGTCATTCGATGTTGTTATTTTCCTAATAGCATTCTTTGGATCAGTAACGCCTATAATTTAGGGGCTTACGCCCTAGAAATTTTGGTCAATACAAAAATTGAATAAAGTTTTGCTACTATACTTAGAGTGTATCACTTTTTTTGAGCGAGCGATTAAGTGTAGAGCTAAGTAATGACATTTATCAGCCCCAAATTTTCTGAGCATAATATGGTAAAATCTCATTTTTAGTTACGATAAAAAACCACCAACATTAGCTATATATAAAATCACTAACCTCTTATAATCATGCACTTTTATGGCCGCTAAGGACTTTTACCATGAAGTAGTAAAAACAGCTCTCAACAAGGACGGTTGGACTATTACTCATGACCCTCTAGTTCTAGAACTATCATCCGTCTTGAGGTAGACTTAGGAGCAGAACGTTTAATTGCTGCTCAAAAAAATCAGATGCGAATTGCTGTAGAGGTCAAGAGTTTTTTGGCAACTTCTACTACCTCATAATTTCACACGGCACTCGGACAATTTCTGAATTATCGCGTTGTTTTAAAGGTAACAGAGCCAGGTAGAGTACTTTTTCTAGCCGTACCGAGTAAAGTATATCGCAACTTTTTTCTTGAGGAGCTAGGACAGTTAAGCGTAAAAGAGTACAAGGTAAAACTACTAGTTTTTGACCCAGAGGAGGAGGTAGTTGTACAGTGGAACGATTGAACCAGTATCGGCAATGGATTCAGCAGGTTTTAGCTCGACATAACCAGTTTGTACCTTCTTATGGTGAGATTGAACAATTTACAGTATTTGACCACGAGGATGATCATTATTTACTAGTAACAGTTGGCTGGTCAGGTGACCGCCGAGTTTGTGGTTCGTTGATCCATATTGATATTAAAGGAGGAAAAATCTGGATTCAACATGATGGTACTGAGGTGGGTGTAGCCGATGAGCTCGTAGAATTGGGAGTACCTAAGTCAGAAATTGTCATCGGTTATCATGACCCCAACGCACGTAAGTTGACAGAATTTGCAGTAGGATAAAAAAAGGCAAAAGGCAAAAGGCAAAAGGCAATAGAAAATCTTGGGTAGGGTGCGTTAGGGGGGGTTCTCATTTTCCGCTTCGTAGTCATGATTTGGACAGCCCGCCCCGTAACGCACCACCGGGTCTGAGTTATGCCTGAGTTGTACCTGAGTTGGGCTAACTCCCTAGGAAAGAGCGTTATAGTTTGATTAGCTCATCTCACCTAGACCATGCCACGCTCACTTAGAGTTCGCCCAGAGTATATTGACCAGGTCAAACTAGCGGTTCAACGCAACGGTTATCCTCGCCAGAAAGACCTAGCTGACGAGTTATTACTATCTCTATCAACTGTCAGTAATTATCTGAATGGGAAAGCTGTATATAACCTGCATTTTCAAGAAATTAGTGAAAAACTGGGTCAAGACTGGAATGCCATAGCATTCTTTGACGAAAATACTGGTAATGATACGTCAGCTGATGGGACAGTAAACTCAGAAGTAGTGATAACACACTGCCCTGAAGAAGACTCTTCATTGATTTATGTCCAACGTCCTCCCATTGAACAGTCTTGTTATCAAGCCCTTTTAGGTCCCGGTGCCTTGGTCAGGATTAAAGCCCCGAGGCTGATGGGCAAGACATTGCTGATGGTGAGAATGTTGGATCAGTTTGCCGAGAAGGGCTACCGAAAGGCCTATGTAAATTTCCACTTAGCCCATAGCAATGACTTAACCGATGTCGATGGATTGTTCAAGTGGTTTTGTATCAGTAGACCTCTTGCAAAAATAAATATGAAATCAAAATCTATCCCTTTTGCCTTTTGCCTTTTGCCTTTTGCCTTGTCTTCACCAAGGTTTATGAGACTTATGCAAGAGGTCTAGTGTTGGTCAAAGCTTGAAGATACCGAATCGGTTGAGAAACTATTGGGATGAAGACTTTTCCACCGCTAAAGTCGATTGTACGGAATACTTTGAGAACTATCTTCTCCCTGAAGCTGGCGCTCCCGTGATTTTATGTCTCGATGAAGTAGACCGAGTTTTTCCCTACCCTGAGGTAGCTTCGGAATTTTTGGGATTGCTGAGGGCGTGGCACGAACGGGGGAAAGTGGAACAGGTCTGGAAACGGTTGCGGTTGGTAGTTGTCCATTCCACAGATGTTTATATCCCCCTCAATATTAATGAATCCCCCTTTAATGTGGGAGTGCCCATTGAATTACCAGAATTTACCCCGGAACAAGTCCAGGAATTAGCCCGACAACATGGACAGGATTGGAGTGAATCCCTTGTGGAGCAACTGATGGGGATGGTGGGAGGTCATCCTGATCTGGTACAGCAAGCCTTATCTCACTGCCAAATCCACGGTAATGACTCCCTGGCGCAACTGTTGCAAGCCGCTCCCACAGATGCTGGCATCTACGCCAACCACCTGCGACATCTGTGGCGGATGCTGCAACCACACCCAGACTTGGCCAAAGCACTGTTACAGGTGATTGATGCTAACGCTCCTGTGCATCTGGACTTGATAGCCGCCTATAAGTTGTACAGCATGGGGCTAGTGAAAAAGCAGGGCAATCAGGTCAGGCTCAGTTGTAATTTATATCGACAGTATTTTAGAGACCACCTAGGGGAACTGTCATGAGTACAGGAGCCTATCAGGTTGGGGGATGCCTACCACCGGATGCTACTACTTATGTGGTGCGTACGGCTGACGGGGAACTTTACCAGCAGTTGCTGGCTGGAGAGTTTTGCTATGTCTTGAATTCCCGCCAGATGGGGAAGTCTTCCCTGAGAGTGCGAACCATGAAACGGCTGCAAAACCAGGGGGTGGCTTGTGCATCAATTGATATTACGGAATTAGGAACCCAACAGGTAACCCCAGAAAAATGGTATGGCGGCTTAACCAAAACTCTGATTAACCGATTCGGTCTACAAGAGAAATTATCATTTCGCAGCTGGCTCAATGAGCACAAAGATATTCCCCCAGTACAGCTTTTTAGGGAGTTTATCGAAGAAGTATTACTGATCCAAATTGCGGAACGGATTGTTATTTTTATTGATGAAATTGATAGCGTTCTGCAACTAGCGTTTAAAGATGACTTTTTTGCCCTAATTCGAGCCTGTTATAACAAACGCGCCGAAAATTCTGCCTATAATCGCATCAGTTTTGTGCTGTTGGGGGTGGCGACACCAGGGGATTTAATAGCAGATAAAGACCGCACCCCGTTTAATATTGGCCGAGCAGTTGAGTTACATGGCTTTCAACTCCATGAAGTTGAGCCGTTAGTTAGGGGATTGGAGGGAAATGTTAGTAATCCCCAGGCCGTGATCGAGGAGATAGTCAAGTGGACAGGAGGACAACCGTTTCTTACTCAAAAGCTCTGTCAGTTGGTGGTTAGTTCTGGGTGTTGGGATCCCCCCCAGCCCCCCTTAACAAGGGGGGAGAGGGAGAAGGAATGGATTGAGACATTAGTGCGATCGCATTTTATCGACAACTGGGAAGCTACCGATGAACCGGAACACTTGAAGACCATACGCGATCGCATTCTTTGTAATGAGCAACGGGCTGCCTATTTGTTGGAATTGTATCAGCAGGTGTGGCAGCAGGGGGAAATTGTTGCTAATAACAGTTTTGAGGAGGGGAAGTTACAGTTATCTGGGTTAGTGGTCAAGCACAGACTTGGAACCTCTCCAGTGCTTAAAGTCTATAACCCGATCTACCGTGAAGTCTTTAATCAGGACTGGATTAACCAAGAATTAGCCCACTTACGTCCCTATTCCGAAGCCTTTAGGGCTTGGGTAGCCTCGGATTGTCAGGATCAGTCACTATTGTTGCGGGGTCAAACTCTAAAGAATGCTCAAGCCTGGGCAAAGGGTAAGAATTTAAGTTATCAGGATCAACAGTTTCTGGCAGCAAGTGAGAAAAAGCAGATAGAGGAGCAAATCGCTCAAAAGGAACGAGATGCGGAATTAGAGAGAGAGAGGAAGGATAGGGAAGCAGCCCAAAAGAGAAATCTGGTACTAACTGAGGCGAATCGGAAAGCGAAACGACAGATGCGTTTCGGATTAGGTGTGTTAATTTTAGCGTTATTGGGAGCTGGAATTTCTGTAAAAATAGCAGCAATTCGAGTGGTAAATGCGAATCGCCAAGTTGATTCTGCCAAAATAGAACGTGACCAGGTAAAGCAAGAATTTCAACAAGTCTCACAGCTATCTCGACTAGCTGTAAGACTTGACAGAGCAAAGAAGGACTCTGATGCAGAAAGAGCCAGGAAACAAGCAGCTCTCTCCTTTGAAATTAAAGACTATGAACTCAAACAAGCCATGCTTCTGAGCAATATTTCCATTGCCTATCAGCAACTTGAACAGTTTGATCCGGCAAAAAATGCAGTTTCAGAGAGTTTGAAACGATTAGAAAGTGCAGATAAGAGAAACTCTCTAGATCACTCAATTATTCTTGCTCAAGCTTTAAATGCCCAAGCTCGTTTACTCGCAGCTCAAGGAGATACTCAAGGAGCGTCGTCTGCTTACGCCAAAGCATTTGATACTATCCAATCGTTAGGTAGTGATTTAACCAGTATAAATCCAGCTATAAAGGTTTATTTTGTAGAGATTGTAGAGAGTATTTATCAGGAGTTTATTGGGTCACTTTTAGATTCTGAGGAAACTGGATCTAACCAGCAAACTCTCAGAAAAGTCCGTCAGGTTATTGAATCGCTCCATTTGACTCAACTCAATAACTTCCGTGAGATAGTTCCCTTGAATCCTAATCTAATCCAAATTGACCAGATTGATTCCCAAGCAGCAGTAATCTATCCTATTCTTTTGGACGACTGCTTGGAAGTAATTCTTCACTTGCCCGGTCAACCATTGCACCGCTATTCACCACCTTTATCTGCAGAAGAAGAAGTTGAGGAAACGCTTAGCAGGTTTAACGAGTTAGTGTATCAGCCGCATAGACGTGTATGGCGTAGATTCTCCCAAAAAGTTTACGAATGGCTGATTAAACCAGCAGAAACTGAGTTAGCTAAAAGTAGCATCAAGACTCTCGTATTTGTGCCCAATAGTAGGCTAAGAAATATTCCCATGGCAGCTCTCCACGATGGTGAGCAGCATTTAGTAGAAAAATATGCCATTGCTGTCACCCCCGCTTTACAGATACTAAAGCCTCAGCCCCAGAAACAAAAACCTTTAAAAGCTTTGATTGCTGGAGTTTCTGAATCCCGCCAAGGCTATCCACCATTACCCTTTGTTGAGGTGGAGGTAGCACAAATTAGCTCAATCATACCGAGTTCAGTCTTACTCAATCAGAGCTTCACTAGTACAGCCCTGGAAAACGCACTTAACTCCTCTTCCTTCCCTGTAGTTCACTTGGCAACCAATGGAGAGTTTTCTTCAGAAGATACATTTATATTGGCTTGGGACAAAAAAATTACAGCCAAGGAATTTGATGAGTTACTGGGTTCAAGAGAACAGGAAAAATTTGACCCGATTGAATTACTTGTTATCAGTAGTTGTGAAGGTGCTCAAGGGAATAATCAAACACCTTTTGGATTAGCGGGATTAGCCCTAAGGTCTAGAGTACGCAGTATCATCGGCACTCTGGTATTTGTTAGCGACCAAGCCACTGCTGTGGTTATGGTTCAGTTTTACCAAGAATTCACTCAACGGAACGTTACCAAAGCTGAAGCCCTGCGCCGTGGTCAGTTAACTATCTTGAAAGACCCTAACTACGATCATCCCTATTACTGGGCACACTTTGTTATAATCGGTGACTGGCGCTAAGGGGCTATGACAAGGATGTTGGTGTGGGGAATTCTTGATTAGACCTCTCCAAAAACATAAAATCTCTAGGAATTGATCAGCTTTCCACTGCTCCAAGGAATGGTATCAAAAAATATCCCTTTATCGTCAAACCATTTTGATATTAATCAATGCCATATTTATCGTTTCATCTATAGTTTATTTTACCAAAAAATTCGACAGCCTATAAAATACAGGATAATGGACTTAGATGCCTTTTTTAAAAAGTTTATTGGTTTGTTAAACTATCAGTAAAAGCTTAATCACAAGCATCCTAGCCATGTTTAGCACAACAGTCACCGATACCGGGCAAATCACTCTCCCCGAAGAAATTCGGGAGCATCTTAACCTTGTCAGCGGTAGTAGAGTCGAGTTCGTTATTGACGAAGACGGTCAAGTAAAAATGTTTCCTCTCAATGTTCCAGTGGAAACCTTATCAGGGATCCTGCATCGACCAGGTAAACCACCAGCCAGCCTCGAAGACATGGAAAGCGCCATCTCTGAGGGAGCCAATGATTGGGATTGACACCAATATTCTTGTTCGGTATCTCACCCGCGACGATGAGCATCAATGGCAACAAGCCTCTGATCTGATTCAAAAGAACCAACCCTGCTTTGTTACAAACATCGTTTTGTGCGAACTGGTTTGGGTGCTCAGAGGTGCAAACTACCGTTTTCGTAAAGACGAAATCATCAACACCCTAGAAGCCATGCTACATAGTGCCGCCTTCAAATTTGAAAATCGCTCAACCGTCTATCAAGCTCTACAGCGATACAAAAAAGGTAAAGCAGACTTTTCTGACTATTTGATTGGGGCAACATCTCGTCAAGCTGGTTGTATAGAAACAGCAAGCTTTGATGGCAAGCTGAAGGGTGAAAGGGGGTTCCGTTGGTTGAAGTAGCAAAAGCCAGCTAACCCTACGTTGGTGCCGAGGTTAATTGATTATGGAAAAAGATGGGAAGAGAGAAAATCAGCCATCTGTTCTACTTAATTGATGATCTTACTCAGGGGTTTGCTCAATTCCAGAGAAAGGGTAATGATAAAACCGAATTGTAGAGCCCTGATGCTTTTAACTTCAACTTGTTTTAGCCGTTGTAGAACCCAGTGACATTAAGTATGAGCCACTGGATACTAACCACATTGCCTTGAGAGTCACAGAAAACAGACACAGACATATCAACGGCTAAAGGTTTACCTTGCCGTGGACACAACACCACTTGCCAGTCCTTGAGCTGTTGCAATTCCTGGAGCTCGTGGAGTTGGTGCTCGAAGCGATTAGACTCAGCTTCACTGATAAAGCTCATCAGCGGTTTACCCACCAGATAATACTGCTGTACGTTGAGTAGACTAGCCGCTGCATAGTTTGCTTCTTGGATAATTCCTTGACCATTGGTTACCAGGTAACCCTCAGGAGCCAATTCAAACAAATTATGGTAGTGCTGTTGCCGTGATTCTAATACAGCATAAGCCGCTTGCAAAGCCTCATACTTCTCGCTGAGTTCTTCAAGACCCGTAGAGAGTTCCTCTAGAGCAGCATAGAGCAAATCCGGCTTGGCATAGGATTGCTTAGTATCTAGTGATTCAAGTTTGACGCACTTTTGAGCTGGAATCTCGTGCTTAGTAAAGTCAAAGCCTGGATTTGTGTCCAGTGAACTCAGAAGTGCTTTGAATACGGGATCGTCGTTTATATTCACTCGTATTTCTCCATCCACAGAGCAAGTCTAGGAACAATTGAGGCTGGACTACTCAACGGCCTTCTGCCAAATCGTTCCTTAGGGTTCGCGAGTGTACTTGATGCTAGCAAATTTTTGTGGCAAAATCATGAAGCAAACGCCCAAAATTGGCTACTAAACTAAGCTTGCTCCGCAATATCTTTGCTTTTTATTGATTTTTCTGTTTTCTCTATGGATGGCTCAGATCGGCTCTGCTCAATTAAAATCCCCCTTAGGGATTTGAGTTAAGGGGTAGCCCACTTCTGAATCAAAGCACAAGTATAGAGTATAGCACAAAAAAATGCAAGCGTTAGCAACGGTAGGCCCTGAAGGCTTGACGCCCCTAGACTAATGGGAATTTACTGATAATTTACAATGGGAATTTTTTGAGGGCTGCGATCGCATGCAAGCTCACGGAGTGATCTGAATCTGCGACCAAATCTTTGAGTAATGGTATTGATTCACATTGAGCTAATTGTCCTAGGGACATAGCTAGAGTTTGTTTTATTTGCTGATCTTCCGTAGCCACTTGCCCTGATTGACAAAAGTCGATCAAAATCTCAGCCGCTTTGGGTTTCAAATAGTCTGACTCCACCATCCCCAGGACGCTAATGATTTCCCGACAGACTGGTATGGGTGCCGACCTCAGCACTGCTTGCAACTGTTGTAGGGAATTGGTAGTAAACTCCCAACTGAAAGCACGGACAATCTCGATTTGTAAACTGATTGGTGTAGCTGGTGACTGGAGTGCCTTAACTAACGCTTGATGGGCTTCCAGGGTAGCTAAACGCCCGAGTGCGATCGCAGCTTGGTGGCAAACCTCCAAATTCAGGTCATAAAGCAATGGTTTAATCCGCTTGACTAGATCTAAATCTGGCAACAGATTGCGTAGTAACCCTAGACCAATCACCGCTTCTTTCCTCACCGCTGCCACATTATCGCTTAAGGCATTCAGGAGAACTGGAGTAATTGAGGGTGAGCGAAAATTACTGAGGGTTTCAATAGCAGTAGCCCGTATTTCCCAGGTGGGGTCATTAACCACACTCAGCAATGGCTCAATAACTTCCGGACGGTGAATATGAGCCAGGGCTTGCACTGCCAATAATCTGGCCTCTGGGGATTCTGGGAAACGGCTTAAAGCCGCCACTGCTGAAGTGCCAATGTTTGCCAGTGCCTCAGAAGCCATATAGGCTAACTCTTCATCTTCAGCATCCTTCAGCAATTTGACTAGCACCATCACCACTGCGGGGTCATCAAACTGACCTAAGATTCGACCAGCAAACCAACGGACTTCCAAATCTAGTGCTTCATCTTCTAGGATGCTGATTACCGGAGCAATAACAGCTTTACCCAGTTTTGGTAGCACCTTTACTAAATCCCATTTTTCGTGAAAATCCCCACTCTTGAGCACCTGTAATCCCAGACTCAAAGCTAGGTTAAATTCTTCATCATTTAACCTGCGCTGTTTCTGAGTATTTTTCCCTAAGGACAACTGCTGAAGATGTTGAGTTAGTAATGAAAAATTTTCCTGCTGTCCAGCAAGACTGGCTTGTTCTAAAATGTTCAGCATTGTTTAATCGTTGCCTCACGGCAATAAAAAATTAACTGCACCAAATTAAGTGCATTTGACTACTATTCTCGATAGGAGAGGAGACTGATCCGACGAACAGCTGATTTCCCGAATCGAATATCGGACTCTAATTTAAGCGTTCTCCAACAAAAGCCTAATTATCAAATCAAAAATGTATTCAATGCAAAATTTTAATGCATAATATTCATTTTTATAAAGTCTTTGTAACAAAAGCTACGATGTCTCCCAATTGTGAAACCTATTGTTATATCTCGATATGGACTATTGATCTAATCACATCGACTTAGTCAGTGTTAGTCAGTGGGAACCTTACACAGTTAGACATCTTTACAATCCTGCCTGGTGGGAGGTTATCTCCACTGGGCATCTACCTTTAGGGGATGTCAAGCTTTCAACCTCAATAACTCCAACCCAAAAGTAGGCTGAAGTTATTACCGGGGGCTCGGTGCCAAGGTAAAAGTTAAATCCTATGTAAATCCCATGTAAATCCTATATAAATCCCATGGAGTGATATAGAACAATGTCTTTACAAGTGGAACTATTAGAACAAAGCTTTGATCAGATTAAGCCTAGCGCTACAGAATTTGTAGCCAGCTTTTACGAAAATCTATTCACCGATTATCCAGCCGCCCAGCCTCTGTTCGATACCACAGACATGGGTGCCCAACAGAAAAAGCTGCTGGCTTCCTTAGTACTGGTAGTAGAAAATTTACGCAAACCAGATACCCTCGGTGCAGCCCTCAAAGGGCTAGGAGCGAGACATGTTAAGTATGGAGCGCTGCCAGAACATTATCCATTAGTGGGCAATAGCCTCCTAAAAACCTTTGAGCAATACTTGGGCGCGGATTGGACACCAGAAGTAAAGCAAGCCTGGGTAGATGCCTACGGAGCCATTACCACCATCATGTTGGATGGTGCGGATTATTCCTCTGAAGAAGTAGAGTTAGATGCCCCAAAACCAGAGGCCACAAAACCCAGCCCCCAACAGTATGAGGTGCCGGAAGCAAACATTAACTGGCCCTTAGTCGGTGGAGTGTTTGGAGCTGGTGGAATCGTCAGCCTTCTCTTGGCCCTGTTGTTGTAAGCCATGGGGATGTAAATAGTTAAAAATGGCAAGCAATCTCGGTAAGTTTTTTAAGCCCACTATTCTCCAATCCAAGGTAGTCATCATCGGTGTGATGGTGATCCTACTAACGTGGTTAGGCGCTGCCTTCGCTTTAGATCATCGCAGTGTGTTCCTTCCTGGCACTACCTCGGAGGGACATGTTTTGTTTGAGGTGTCCTGTAACTCCTGTCATGAAGGGTTTAAACCGGTCACCAACGAAACCTGTATGCGCTGTCACGAAGCGGAAATGGCAGCAGATACTCACGGAACTAAAAAGTTCCGTGACCCCCGTTGGGCTGAACTTTTAACCAAGATAGATGTACTGACCTGTACGGCTTGCCATAACGAACACGTCCATATGTTTGGGCGAGGAGTTCACCTAAAGCCAGACCTATGTATGGCTTGCCATGAAGGCATCATCACCGGTGACTTAGCCAGTCATACAGGATTTACTCCGGATGGTTGCTGGACCGCAGGCTGTCATAATTTCCACGACCACCGCTCCATCTCCACAGGATTCCTGCGTCAGAATCTTGATCAGTTGCCGATGTTGCCAGAACCTGTACTGTTGGAGCGGACAGTTACTGCGGAATTAGAAGAACCGCCTACTCCCGATTTAGGTGAAGAATTCCTGGGGAGCGAGTCATGAAAAAACTGATTGCCATTGTACTCGTCCTAATTAGTTTGGTATTGGTCAGGGGTATCCGAGGTAACGCAAACACTGCTATTGATGTAGCTACTAATGGGGGTGTGCCCAAAGACGGTGCATCCCTTTCCCAAGGGGAATTAGTTGAAATTAATCAGTTGTGGGAAGGCAGTGCTCATGCCTTAGCAGACGTCAACTGCTCTAGCTGTCACCAAGACTCTGAAACTAAAGAATTAGTGGTTAAACCAACTCAGGAAAGTTGTCAAAGTTGCCATGAGGTAGCAGTTGAGACGTTTTTGTATGGTAAGCATGGCATTCGGATCTCAGAAGGACTATCTCCCTTGACACCAGCAATGGCTCATTTGCCGATGAAAGAGTCAGCGATAGACAAGCAAATGAACTGCAACACCTGTCATAATGTCCATTCTGTAGATACCTGGCAAGCCTCTGTAGATTCCTGCTTGACCTGTCATAATGACAACCACTCCCTTAACTATCAAAACTCAAAGCATGCCCAACTATTTGCTGACCAAGGTACCTTACCCAGACCCAATGGTGAATCGGTGACCTGTGCTACCTGTCATTTACCTCGTCAGCAGCTGGAAAACACAGAAAACACAATTGTCGTTAATCACAACAATACCTTTACTCTTAAACCACGCGATCGCATGGTTAAGGAAGTTTGTATGAACTGCCACAGCGTCGAGTATAGCTATAACAGCATCTTCGACGATGAGCTAGTGGAGGAAAACTTTGCTGAACCTCCTACCCTGAAGCTAGAAACCTTTGATCTAGTTCGTGAATTTGAGAAGAAACGGTCGAGTAATGCTGAATAGTAGTAAAAGCTACTAATTAACGCTACTAATTAACGCTACTAGTAGTAAAAGCTACTAATTAACGCTACTAGCTAACGCTACTAGCTAACGCTAATCATTAAATTAGCGCTAGTCATAGCCATTTTATAGCCACGTCATACCAATTAAATACAACGAGAGGAGACACGAAATCATGGCAATCAAGACATTGCTACATCGCATCAAAACCAAAGCTGTAGGCTTAATTGTCTTAGGTTTAGCGATTTGCGTCACTGTTGTCGCTTGTGGTGGCGGTTCCACTCAGCAAGCTTCAGGTGTTGCTCCAGAAATAGTTGTGGATTATATCCATACCGTGCTCTTAGCAGACCGCACTGCTTATACCAAGCATGTCATTAACCGCTTGAAGACATTAGAAGGCAAAGACAAGCCAAAAGGAGTAGTTGATGCGGAAGCCACTGAAGGTTGGCAACAAACTGGTGGTATTCCCCTACCAGCTCAGATGTTCCGTCTAGGAGCAGAGATTGCTTCTGAGAACGGACAGTTTACTTACGGCTTAATTTCCCCTTGGAACATCAACGATAACCAAGCGCCAAAATCTGAATTTGAAAAGAAAGCGATGGCAGAAGTGGTTGAAACTGGTGAGCCTTACATGGACTATCAAGAAATTGCTGGTACAACCTATTATTCTGCCGTCTACCCTGATAAAGCTGTGGCTGAAGCCTGTATCTCTTGCCACAACACCCATCCTGTCCACAAAGAGCGCTATCCCGACAAAGTCTTTGAGATGGGCGAAGTAATGGGTGGCATCATCATTAATCTGCCTCTAAAAGGCACCTAATTTTTAGGGGAAATGTGTTAGCGATCAGCGATCAGCCATCAGCGATCAGCCATCAGCGATCAGCTATGAGCTATTCGCGATCAGGGATCAGCGATTAGCGCTACGCGCACGCTTGCGCGTTCAGCTATCACCGCAAAAACTGACTACTGAGTGCTGAGTGCTGAGTGCTGAGTGCTGAGTGCTGAGTGCTGAATACTGAATACTGAGTGCTGAGTGCTGAGTGCTGAGTGCTGACTGAAAAAATAGGTTTAACCGAAAAGCCACTATGTTATGAAGCCCAAATTTTCTACCTTAATCATCCTCACCTTCATCTGTGTGGTAATTCTGACTCCCTTTGCCCTCAGTCCCCTTTATCTACCGATGCTGCGGGACAATTATTTTAGATGGTATCAGCTTTTACAAGGGGAACTTTATAAGCAAATTACCGGCTATCTATCCCTAGCCTTTGTCTTGTTTGAGATGGTACTAACGGCTAGAAAGCGTAGTCGTGGCTGGATGATTAAGCTAACTATTCCTGGTTCCATACTGCTGTGGCGCAGTTTACATATATTTTTGGGAGTCGCCCTGTTAGGAACAACATTAATTCATACCATTGGGGCGACGGGTAAGAATTTTAATTCTATATTTCTGTGGGTATTTTTCGGTGTAACTCTATCGGCTCTAGTAGGTGTGGTGGCGGAAACTGGGGTACTGGAATCTCCTAGAAAATATTTTGGTTGGGTGCCAGCAAAGGATGGCATTGGCACGATGCTACCGGGTATATCTAAAGGCCCCCTAATTCGTAATCTACGTTCTATCTGGCTATCCACCCATATCTTTCTAGTCAGTGTATTCTTTGTTATGCTAGGATTTCACATATTTCTGGCCTATTACTATCAGTAAACAGGGAACAGGGAATAGGGAATAGGGAATAGGGAATAGGCAATAGGCAATAGGCAATAGGCAACAGTAGTAAAGAGATACGATTATTTTTTGGTGTTATGATAATTCAGTATTTTGTTTAATGATATATTGGGAAATCCAGAATCAATAAATATAACGTTTCCTAGTATAGTCAGGTATATATAAATTTTATTCGCTGCTCCCTGCTCCCTACAACCCAGGAATTTAGACATCACGCAATTGAGAAATACTATAATGAATAGTGAGAAAGGAAAAATCAGGGCAAAACTCAGCATGGTTGTAGGAATAATCACTGTTGTATTCGCCGCTGGAACATTTTTCCTAACTCGTTCTGATGTATCTAGCCTTAGTAGTTCAAGGGTGGCTGGGTTAGCTCTAATCAAGACAATGGCAAAGCAAGCCGTCCCTTATGAGGTTGCTTTGAGCAATAATAAGCCCACTCTAGTAGAATTTTACGCTGACTGGTGTACCACTTGTCAATCCATGGCTCCCATCCTAAACAAAGTACACCAACAGTATGGAGAAACCGTCAATTGGGTGATGCTAAATATAGATGATCCCCAGTGGGCTAAACCGATTGAAAAATACCGAGTGACTGGTGTGCCTCAATTCACATTTCTAGACAGTAATCAACAAGAGACAGAAATCCTAGTTGGCAAAATCCCTGAAACAATTATCACTAAAGTGCTGCAAGAGCTATTATCCTGAACACAGGATTACCATAGGTGAAAAGTGGCAGGGCGCGAAAGTGGCAGGGCGCGAAAGTTACAGGGCGCAAAAGTTACAGGGCGCGAAAGTTACAGGGCGCGAAAGTTACGGGGCGCGAAAGTTACAGGTTATTAAACTTTAAACAAACCAACCTGAAACTTTCAACAACAAAACTTTGGCCTTTTGGCCTTTAGGCCACGCGTGCGCGTTCGGCCACGCTACGCTAACAACAACAAAATATTAAACAATATCAGTCTAGAAAGCTACTTTGAATATACCGATATCAAAACTACGAGACATAACTGCACTAGTTAAGTCCGCACCACTAAGATTAGCACCACTCAAATCCGCTCCCTGAAGGTTAGCACCACTTAAATCTGACCCCTGAAGGTTAGCACCACTCAAATCCGCTCCACGCAAATCGGCTTTGTGTAAGTTAGTTTCAGTCAAATTTGCCTTGATTAAAGTAGCTGCAGTTAAGTCTATCCAACTGAGGTTAGCTCTAGTAAGGTTCGCTTCGGTAAGGTTAACGCCTTCTAAGATAGATACATAAAGCTGAGCACCACTGAGATTTATTCCCTCAAGATCTACCCAACTCAACAATTCCTCACTCAGATTTATGCCCCGAAAATCCCGTTCTCCCCTAGCATATCGCTTCAGTACTTCCTCAGGATTGGTTGTGGTAAGTTGGTTAGATGGACTAGTGTACAACAGCATAGAGAACCTCAAACGTGATCTGGATTGGGTCTGGTGTTAATCACAATTCCTGACAGATGGGAAATTGTGGACAGACGCGCTTTATGACCAGTATCGAAGTATGATGTTAGCGATCGCGTTTACGCAACCGTTTAGCAATGTTTAATTTAGTAGACTATTAGTAGACTAATTGAGTACACCTTTAAGATTCAAAAGTTGATATAGTAGTTCTGATAGTAATGTGGTACACAAAATTTTTTACCACTTCCGATTTTGATATTCCCTATTACCGTTTTCCCATTCCCTATTCCCTAAAATACCAAACTTATTGTGTACCTCACCTATTTTAGAACTGCTATATATGCTTGAGCATACCTTGAAATTTATTGGCTCGATTAAACTAGCTGTCCCTTTACTTAGTATGATTGTCGCTATCTTAATTGGGGCGACGTTTTACGAATCTCAGGTCGGGTCAACTACCGTGCAACAGGAGATTTACAAAAGTCCCTGGTTTGGAGCCTTAATGTTCCTACTAGCGCTCAACTTAGCGGTCTCAGCTCTGTATCGCTATCCCTGGCGAGGTGCGCGTAAACTCGGCTTTGCTCTGACCCATCTTGGTATCATCATAATTATCGCTGGTTCAGCCGCTGTAATCCACTTAGGTGTAGAGGGCATGTTACCTTTGCGCACCGATACGGCTTCGAGCAATCAGATTCGGGTTGAAGGGGAATTGTTGGAAGTGATGACACCATCATCAGAGTTGCAGCAGGCTGATGTATTGATCAAGCCAGATGGTTCAGTCATGCCCAAGCAAATTGGTAAATTGTCTTTGGTAGGCTACAGCGACAACACCATCAAAACAGTCAGTTTTACGGAAGGGGCAACGGCAGATAATTTAGCAGTAGATAATCCAGCAGTGCGATTACGCTTGAAAAGCGATCGCATGGGGCAAACCCTAGAGCGCTATTTAGCTGTAGCCCCAGTAGCCTATAGCAAAGTAGGGATTGGGCCAGCTGAATTAGAAATTATTCAGGTAGATACGGTAGCGACAGGAAAAGGAAAATCTCTGCTATCCCCTCCTGAAGAACAAAACCTGAGTCCTTGGGGAAGCATCGAGGTAACGTCAAAAGAAAGGGACAATATAAATACAGAGATTATCGATATAAAAGAAGCTCTGTCATCCCAAGCCCCAGACTCCTCACTCAAAGTCGTTGATTTTTGGCCGGATTTCCGACTAGACGCCAACAACCAACCGACCACGGCCTCCCAACAACTGAGAAATCCCGCAGTACAGTTAGAGGTATCCACACCAGAAGGGCTTGAACGCTGGTTTGTGTTTGGAAAGGAAAACTTTCCCCCAATTCGTTCAGTGGTATCAGGACAACCCCTAGAAGGAATTGAGATTAGCTATAACATTCAACCCCAGCAATCACAGGATTATTTCCGGGTGATCGTTACTCAATCAGGTCAGCTATTCTATGCTGCCCATTCCTCGAAAGGATTTAAATCTGGGAGTTTAGAGGTTGGAGAAGCTGTAAGTCCCGGTTGGGCAGACTTCCAAATTACCCTAGACGAGTATATTCCCCATGGCAAAATTAATCGTGAGGTCATACCTGTATTTGACCCAACGGTTAAGGGAGTACCAGCTTTATTAGTCAGCACCGAAACCGGAACCGAAACCTGGTTACCCTGGGGCGAACCGACTACGATTAACGAACCAACAGGAGAAATCTTTGCTGCCTTTAGTCCCAAACTCTTGCAACTGCCATTTGCGATCGCATTAGAAGACTTCATCGTAGAACGCAATGAAGGCAGTGATTCCGTTGCTATGTGGACTAGCAAAATCCGGCTCGAAGACCGGGATCACCATGTCATTTCCCACCGCAACGTTTGGATGAACCATCCCACCTGGTATCAAGGCTGGAAAATAGCCCAAGCTTCCTGGAATCCCGGTGACTTAAAACAATCAACCCTACAAATCAAGCGAGAACCAGCCTGGGTAACTGGTTTAACCTGGACAGGCTCCGGTCTAGTAATCGGTGGGATCACCATCATGTTCTATGGTCGAGGGATAGCTAAAAAACTGCGCCGCCAGCCAGAGGAGTCCGGAGTTCCCTTGTACTATCATTCCCCCTAGCATACTTTGTTCTAGTTCAGATTAGCGTTTACTTCTGTTTAGCTTTTACTCCTGTCCTCTGATGAAACCACTCCAACTCCTAATCGGACTCTGTCTCGGAATCCTAATCCTAATCATACCTCCAACCCAACTCCAACCATCACCCCTAGACCCCTTACAAACCCTAGCCGTCCAACTGGATGGGCGCAAAAAACCCTTAGACACCGTAGCCCGAGAAACCGTAGCCAAAATCCACGGTTCAACTAACTACCGCCTAGAAAACAATCAAAGCCTCAACTATCTCCAAAGCTACCTATCCCTATGGTTTAATAACCGAGACTGGAACCAAGAACCTTTCATTCTGCTGACCTACCGCCCCCTCAAAGAAAAAATTGGTCTTGACCTAGAACGAAAATACTTCTCCTTCGCAGAATTAGTCAGTTCCAACCTAGGTGCCATCGTTCTGGAAGCCAATCAAAAAGAAGCGGACAACATTGAGCTGACTAGAGACGAACGAGAAGCCCTGACCATAGAAGACAGACTGGCATTAATGTTACGCACCGTAGGTACTGATACCCTACCCCTAGTTCCCCATCCCAGCGAGAGTAAAGGCACTTGGGTAAGCATACCTCAATCGCAACAGTATTACACCAACGAACAAATTACCCCTCTACAGCAAAGTTATCAAACACTCAAACAAGCCTATCGTTTAGATCCCCTACTGACTACTGTTGAAGTTGGGCAAGTCGCGGAAACACTACATCAGGAGTTAGCGGCTCTTAGCCCTGACATTTACCCCAAGGATTCCGTGCTGCAACGGGAAGTTAACTTCTCTAGTTTTCGCCCCTTTAGTAAAGCCTGGAAAATTTATGCGATCGCATTACTAGTCCTGTTATTAGGATTATCCTTCAAGCAATTAGACCTCTACTCAGGTGCAGTAGGAATTTTCCTCACAGGTCTTTTCATCCAAGGCTACGGCTTTATCACCCGCATGGAAATTGCCGGACGTCCCCCAGTCACCAATATGTATGAATCCGTAGTGTGGGTTGGATTTGGGATAGCCGCCATCGCCCTAGTATTTGAACTAATCTACCGAGCAAAATACTATCTGTTAGCCGCTGCTCCTTTATCAATCCTTTGTCTACTTCTAGCAGACAGTCTTCCAGCCGTCCTAGATCCAAGTATTGCCCCCCTTGTACCAGTACTACGAGACAACTTTTGGCTAAGTATCCACGTTCCCACCATTACCCTCAGCTATGCTAGTTTTGCATTAGCAATGGGATTAGGACATATTATTCTAGGACATTATCTAGTTGCTCCCCAATCCTTTCAACGAATTTCCAATCTATCAAAATTCAACTATCGAGTACTACAAATTGGTGTTTTACTGCTCACTACTGGCATTATTCTCGGTGGGATTTGGGCTCACTTCTCCTGGGGTCGCTTCTGGGGTTGGGACCCCAAAGAAACCTGGGCGTTGATTGCCCTAATGTGTTACATAGTCCCCTTACATGGTCGTCTGGTAGGATGGTTAGCAGACTTTGGGATGGCAGTCATTAGTGTAATTTGTTTTAATGCTGTGTTGATGGCTTGGTATGGCGTTAACTTTGTTCTCGGTACTGGTTTACACAGTTATGGTTTTAGCACTGGTGGCTCAGAATTAATTGTCGGTACCCTAGTTGGTTTAGACTTATTATTTGTAGCAGCTGCCGCTACCAGACATAACCGTTGGTTGTTCTCTAAATCTAGTGAAAATATAGTGAAACAATTGAGTCCAAACCAACCGGTTATGGCTAAAGATAATTAAAATTAATTAAAACTAACTTGAGCAAAGGGAATAGGGAACAGCGGAACAGGGAACAGGGAGCAGGGAGCAGGGAGCAGGGAGTAGGCAACAAACATTATCCTAATTGATTTAGGATTGCTATTAAAAGGCCAAATGCCAACTAATGACCAAGATATTATCCAGCTAAATTAGCTGATAATACTTTCGATTAAAAATCCCTGATTTTATAGATGAGATTAGATCAAGTTTAGATAATAAATTATAAAAAAATATAGCTTTATTATAGTAGGTAATCTCCCTAATCATCCCCTGTTCCCTGTTCCCTATTACCTGTTCCCTATTCTAATATTTATAAGTGTTCAACCCCACATTATATTAATCGTTTATGGTTTATTATTAAAATAAATCGTTTGCCACATAGAGGTGTACTATGGATCGTCGTGAATTTATGGGCTGGTTTGGTGTTGGTGCATTGGCTACTTATCTACCAGTAGCATTAGCTGCCTGTAGTACTGATCCAACTCCCCCAAAAGCAACAGAAAATACAAGTCCTAAGATTGATAAATCGGTGCGAGAAGATGGATTCCAAGCCGTTGGCACAGTGCAGGAGTTAGAGGAAAAAGGCAAAATTACCGACAAGATAGCAGATATTCTAGTCGTGCGTAATCTGAGCAACAATAGTCTTGTTGCCGTGAACCCTAGGTGTCCTCACCAAGGTTGTAGCGTGGATTGGAAGCAAGAGGACAAGATATTTAACTGTCCTTGCCACGGTTCTAAGTTTGATTTAGATGGCAAAGTAACAAAAGGACCTGCAGACAAACCCTTGACAAGCTATGAAACCAAGGAAGAAGATAATTTAGTTTTGGTAAAATTAAGCTAGTAATTCATGTAGGAGTAGGTTTGATATTGCAGCTGAAATCACCCTTTTTAAGGGAGATTTATGGGGATATATTTGTACCTCATGGGAGATAGAATTGCTATAACTAACCTGCTCCTGCATCTTTCCAATTCAAAAATTAAAGCTTTGTTCATTTAAAATAATGTCTTCATAATTACCTGACTTCACTAAACGACCTTGATCGAGTAAATAGATACAATCACAATGTTCAATAGTGGAAAGACGGTGGGCAATAATAATCATCGTTTTAGTGCCATTTAACGATTTAATTGCTTCATTAACCAAGTATTCAGTTTCATTATCTAGTGCCGAAGTCGCCTCATCTAGGACTAAAATTTCCCTCTGATGGTAAAGTGCGCGAGCAATTCCTATCCGCTGACGTTGACCACCAGATAAACGAACTCCCCGTTCACCAACAACAGAGTTAACTCCCTCAGGCAATTGCTCAACAAACTCCGCAAGTTGAGCAGATTGGATAGCCTGATATAGTCGTTCTCGATCAATCAAATGCTTTGGAACACCAAAAGCAATATTTCCTTCGATTGTGTCATCTATGAGAAAAATCGACTGTGGGATATAGCCAATTAAATTTTGCCAGGAACGGAGATTATTATATATCGATTTACCTTTGTACCTAATGTTACCACTTTCAGGTGCTAATAGACCTAAAATAACATCAACTAATGTTGTTTTACCTGAGCCTGATTTACCGACTAAAGCAATAGATTGACCTTTTTTGATAGTCAAAGATATGTTCATAATAGTAGGGTCTAAAACCTTGGGATAGCGGTAGGTAATTCTCTCAATTTCAATCTGATTATCCTCCGGTGATAGACTTCTATTAACGTCAATAGACTTTACAAATTCCCTGAATTTATCTGAACGAGTATTAGCCTTGGATAGGGAAGATAAATATGATAAATATGTAGGATCACAAATTTCTTCTCCTTCAATGTCTTCTAACTCTTTTAAATCCAAGTATATTTTATTAATCGAATAGCTGGAGTTTCGCATCAAAGCAATATTAGATGTTAAATGACTAAATGCTGGAATCATACGCACGGAAGCCAAAGCAAAAATACCTAAAACTTGGATAATATTTTCTGTGCCAAGGTTAAAGACTAAGACTATAGATACAAAAGCTACTAAAAATGTCACTAAAATCGCTTCAATTATAATGCGAGGCAAAGCTTGAAACGTATGAAATGATGTCATGCCATTAACCAGTTGATCGACTTGATCAGTCATTTGCATTTCAAAATAAGATTCGCAACCAATAATTCGTGTTTCTTTTAGTCCTCCAAGGCTATGATTAATGATGCGAATCATTTCCTCCTTAGATTGAGATACTTTTTGTCCCCATTCGGAAATTTTGTCTTTAAATTGGTAGATAATACCCAAGGGAATTAGTAAAATAAAAGCTAGAGTGATTGTTGCGATTGGATCGGTGATTATTAGTAAAACAACTAAAAATACTATAATAATAAAACTAGCTACGGTTTTTAGGAAAGGAATCATGAATTTTACACTAAAAACTCCAGAGTCTTCCAAAACCGTGTTGATTAAAAAAGCCGTATTTTTCCGAAGATGAAATGTGTAAGGTGCTACCAAGTAAGCATGGAGCAAATTTGATGATAGTTCACCGTATTGAGTAAAGCTAAATTGAAAGATATATTTTTGAGCTTGGAAACTTAATAAGGATTTAGTCCAGAAGGCAACAATAATGATGAAACCTAGTAAGGCAATAAACTGAACTTCAGAAGTTAAACCTAACTTGACATAAACCCAATCCAACCCAGAATTTAGTTCAATCAACCTTGGGTTAGTAGCTAAGCCCATAAATGGCCCGACAAGTCCAATACCTACAGTATCCAGCAGGGAGGTTAGTAAGATTAATAACAAAAGAGGGATAAGTCGGAGTTTTCTTTCTCCGAGAATGTATAAAAAGTTTGACAAATAGCTAAACATTTGGTATGTAAATTTTTATGATGATAAAGGAATAATTTAGTTTAAATCAGCTTTATGATGTAGTCAAAGATAAGATTGAGGACTGAGGTTGGGTCAAATCTAGACAATTGTCCCAGTCCAGTGCTATTGCCGAGCAGCATCAGGAGAAGCTGAACAATCTCAATTACTTGCACAAAGTTATTAAGCTCTCCAAGGTGAGGTAATGGCCAATTGCCTTGATTGAAGTAACCCTAATTAGACTGTTAGCATCGATAAGGTTTATAAACGAGTTTTTAAATAAAATTCAGAAGCCCAAAAGCCCTGTGATTATGGGCATATTATCTAGGTTATAGATCACAACAAATTTAGAGTTTATTTCGTTACATTATTTGTTATAAAACAATACTAATTAATAGTTGTAAGTGGTTATTTAATAAGCAATTTTTAATGAAAAAAAATCTGATATATTTATCGATTTTATTTTGGATATTTATAGACAATTTCTATAGAAAATCTAGTGTGTTTTCTATTATTTTTTCTGAGCAAAATGCTGGTAATCAGGATAAAATAAAATGAGAGGTCCGCGCTATCCACGCTCTCGGACCCCTTTAGGGATGATGGTACTACCTTGCCCTTAGTGCTTACTTAACTTACCTAAAAATGCTCAAATGACCAATGACGACTGGCTAGAAATCGGTAGAATTGTTTCCCCCCATGGGCTAAAAGGAGATTTGCGAGTCTATCCCAGTTCTGACTTTCCCGAGAGGTTTGAGGAGCCAGGACAGCGCTGGTTAAAACCACCCCGGGATAATCCACCCCAACCTGTAGAATTACTTTGGGGACGTTTTGTCCCTGCTAAAGGGTTATATGTTGTGCAGCTAAAGGGGGTAGACAACCGGGATCAGGCAGAGGCGTTGCGCGGTTATCAACTGTTGGTACCAGCCAGCGATCGCCCAGAGTTAGAGGAAGATGAGTATCACATCCTAGACTTGATTGACCTTGAAGTGTTTAATCAACTCACTGGTGAAGCTGTGGGGGTAGTCGTAGACGTGATCCCAGCCGGTAATGACCTTTTGAAAGTCAAATTGCAATCTCCAGTGCAAGCGCCCCCAACCCAGCCAGAAACTCCACCACCTACTCGAACTAGCAAAAAACGCCAATCCAAGGCTAAAAAGGAACCACAGCCAGCAACGGTGTTGATTCCGTTTGTGAAAGCGATCGCGCCAGTGGTGGATCTTGAAAATGGTCGGATTGAGATTACGCCTCCTGCCGGTTTACTAGAAGTCAATCAACGTTAACTCATCATACTGACTAGTAAAATCTCCCCTTCATCCCCTCCATCTCCACAGAAACTGCTCCTTTTGAGGGCAATAAGCGCCCCGAAATCATGACCAGCTCTAGCTTTCAGGTCACTATAATCAAAAACTATACTATGCCCAGTGTTACCACTTACCAAGGGCAGGTTAAGTGGGAGCCTTCTGGGATTGGAAAGGTGAGAGTGAAGCCTTGACCTGATCAATCCTTGCTAGGTAATGTTTAATCCTCTTTTAAGACAACTATTGAAGAACTGATTGGGAAATAGAGCTATAACCATTGCGGTGCAAGGCTTTCATGATTTAGGCGTAGTTTTACTCCTGTTACCTGAAATCCATATCTGTCAACGGATTTGAGCTCTTAAGATTTATTTTATAAATTAGCTCTAAGACAACTAATTTACAATCGAGAATCAACTTAGTACCTAAATGTCTAATAATATGAAGATAAGTAAGTTAATTAAAGTTAATAAAAATCTGTGTCTACACAAGAACTAATATCCTACCACAGTAGGGAAAACCATGTTTGGAACTGGCAAAGTCACCAAATTCAATACACCGTAATCGGGACTGGTAAGCCTTTACTGTTGGTTCATGGTTTTGGGGCATCGATTGGACATTGGCGCAAGAATATTCCTGCCCTAGCTGCAGGGGGTTATCGAGTGTTTGCCATTGATCTGCTGGGATTCGGAGGTTCTGATAAACCTGTCCTATCCTACACCGTAGAGTTGTGGCAACAACAAATAAAGGACTTTTGGGATACTTACATCAACGAACCTACGGTATTTATCGGTAATTCCATTGGTGCTTTGTTAAGTCTGATGGTGGTAACAAACTATCCTGAGATTGCTGCTGGTGGTGTCTTAATTAACTGTGCTGGTGGACTCAATCACCGCCCTGAAGAGCTAAATCTACCTTTGCGCTTGGTGATGGGAGCTTTTACCAGATTAGTGAACTCTTCAACCTTTGGACCGTTCCTGTTTAACCGTATCCGCCAGAAAAATCGCATCCGGAGCACCCTCCGTCAAGTCTACTGTGATTCAGATGCCATTACAGAGGGGTGCATCTCATATTTGTAAAAAAGTGGGGTAGGGTGTGTTAGGGACGGGCTCGCCAAGACGCAAGCCATAGCAAGTTTTGGGACAGTCTGTCCCGTAATGCAGCACCGCGTCAAATAGCAAAAGTGAGATGCACCCTTACAGAGGAACTTGTAGAGTTAATTTACCAGCCTGCTTGTGATCCCGGTGCTCAAAAGGTATTTGCATCAGTTCTTACTGCTCCTCCTGGTCCTGCACCTAGTGAACTTTTACCGAAGTTACAAAGTCCTCTACTCATTCTTTGGGGAGAGGAAGACCCTTGGACACCGATTTCTGGTGCTACCATCTTCCAAAAGCAGACTCATCAAGGTAAAGAGGTAAAATTTGTAGGGATTCCTAAGGCTGGTCATTGCCCTCATGACGAGAACCCAGAGTCAGTAAATTCACTGATTCTCGATTGGTTATCATCTGGCTGGTGAAACAGAAAGGAAAGTAATCAGGGTCAAATAAGTAAGTAACAAGGGTAAATGATAAACATTTACAGCTGTTTATCATACTAGATAGTTACGTAAATTCACTGATTATAGATTGGCTTTTTTCTGGATATAAATAATAATAAGCAATATCCCTGAAGCCATGACAATACTATCGGTGATTAGCCGTAAGCACATAGTTATTATGGAATCAATAGCTAGATTTTCGGTGCATAGATTGTTAGAGCGAATCCATGTGAAGTAACCGAAATTGAGTGAGTGTGAGCTATGTACGTGTTATTACTGATTACTGGATGTGTAAGAGTTAATTTAACAGCCTCTTCAAGAGGTTTGAATCATTCAGATTTTCTTAAGAAAGCCTTTGTCAGGGTGAGATTGCTCAAATAAGCAGCTAGGGTGGGTCTGAAATAAAAATAAGATAAAGATATTCCAGTATTACATAAAATGATTTAAGTAAATTCACGGCAAGCTTTTTGAACTCTTTCTGATTCTTAAAAATTGTTTAAGTGGTTGTCGCGACGTCTTTATTGTCAAGAAATATCACAATTTAGAAGAAACCCAAATTGGCTTCCAAGTGTTACGAATTTAACGCGGAAGCTTTAACTCTTTTGTTGCCAACATACAAACACACTATGGGGGTTAAACCCCTCCCCATAGATAATAGCAATATTAGGGGGACTATAGAATTTATTTTCTACTAATGGTGTGAATACATTGTGAATGAAAAAATTATACAAAAATTCCTAGGAGGTCATGTATGGACAGGAGGATATCATAATGACAATTGAAGAATTAGCCAAGGTATATATGACAGCTCCAGCCTATGAAGCTCCTCTATCGTTACTTAGAGAGTTTCGTCAATTTGTGATTGACTTAGCAAAGGTAGAACTGCTTGGGGTCAATTTTGAGTACGTTGACTACCAACCCTACTTTAGAGGACCAGATCTATGTCTGAATGACATCAAAGCTGACTTTGAACAAGGCAATGTTAGAATCAGCGCGCAATATAATGAATCAGATCTACTAGGTAAGGACGTCAATTTAATTTTCCGATGTATTCATGAAAGGCATCACGTTAAACTCGATGTGGACTTTGGCTGGGAAGGCGAGTGCGCCATTGCTGCTCACATTATGTCATTTACGGACAACCTGTTGTTTAAACAACTCCTTTTCAGTGAGGGGTTAGGGCAAGTGGCTGTGCGCCTGCATACAGGAGAATTTCCTGATTACCAAAAAGTAGTGCTTTTTGATGAAGAGGTTATACATTGTATGGAGAAGACAATGAAAAATGTCAGAAATATCCGATGCCAGAACCACTGATTGAACTCAAGGGAGTCAGTAAATCGTTTGGGAGTAATGTCATTTTGAATCAGTTGGATCTAAAAATTTATCAGGGTGATGCCCTAGTTATTATTGGTCCTTCTGGAACCGGCAAATCAACAATTCTTCGGATTATTGCTGGCTTACTACCTGCTGATGTTGGTGAAGTTTATGTTAAAGGGCAACGGCGCTCCGGTTTAATAGAAGATGCTCAAGACCCCATTGGCATTGGTATGGTATTTCAGCAAGCAGCGTTGTTTGACTCGCTGACGGTGGAAGAGAATGTGGGTTTCTTGCTTTACCAGCATTCTAAACTACCACATCATCGAATTAGGAAATTGGTCAATCAAAGCCTGGAGATGGTAGGGTTATCTGGTGTTGGAGACCGCTACCCAGCTGAATTATCAGGAGGTATGCGCAAACGAGTTAGTTTTGCCCGTGCTATAATGTACAATCCTGATAATCCCAGGGACAACCCAGAGGTGTTACTCTACGATGAACCAACCGCTGGACTTGACCCGATCGCTTCAACAGTGATTGAAGATTTAGTGCGCCAGATACAACGGGACGAAAACGCTTGTAGTACTTACCTAATGGTCACCCATCAGGAGAGTACAATTCGCCGCACCGCTGACCGGGTTGTTTTTCTCTACAAAGGCAAAGTACAGTGGTCCGGCAGCGTTGGGGAGATAGATACCACAGATAATCCTCTAGTGCAGCAATTCTTTAGTGCCAGTACCACCGGTCCAATTCAAGTAGTAGGTTAACTCGCTTGTCGCGCTTACTGGCAGAGCCAGAGGCCAACAGAGCAGTCAGTAGCGCTGCATTGCTTTGTCCCTTGAATTTAGAAATTTGGCAACACCATTACACAGATTGCAATAAAAAGATTTCTATAAAAAAAACTGGCTGTGTTGTGAAGGGTTTTACCCCTCACAGCACAGCCAAGCTGATCATCAATTACGGCACAGGATGGCTGATTTGTGCGATCTGTTAGGTATGTCTTTATTAAAAAGGAATTTAGCATGACTGTGTTGCCAGTTTGGCAGTAAATTTAGATTTCCACTGCACTTACTCGAACACAAGTATCTAGAAATGTACCTAATTAGGAGTTATCTTAGGTACTGAGTCACCTGATAAGCAAATTAAATTATCCTTATGAGTGTTGATGATTCCCCGTTGGCGTAGCTTTCCGATTAAGCGAGTGACAGTGACGCGGGTGGAGCCAATGGCACTACCGATTTGTGCGTGAGTTAAGGGAAATGGTAAGCAGTAACCTTGCTCACACGGTTCCCCGAACTCTTCAACCAAGAGTATCAGAAATCCCAAGAGTCGATCAATGGTTCGTCGCTGTCCTAAGGTACTCAGCCACAGGAGTTTGCGTTGATGCTGAAGCCTAAATGCATCTAATATCTCCCGTCGGAAGTGTGGCCAGTTGTCTAAGTCATCCCAGTACATCCATACCACAGCAGTTTGCTCAACGTGGGAGTAAGCCTGAAGTCTGAATGGTGAAAGGGCAACAATTTCAAAGGGCTGACCCGCACCAATGAATCCTAAAAATGCTTCTTCCATATTCTGATGGGAGCATTGAGATCCAGAAAAATTGGGGCTAGCACTGACTTGAGAAGTACCCACCAAACGGATTGCCCCCCGCTCTACCAAATACAACAACCCAGGACGGGTAGGAATCCGCTCATCTTTGCTAAACGTCCTATAACGGTAGTGTTCCTGTCCCCAATCTAAGATCCTTTGCCAAGTTACAAAGGGTCGGGATACCTCTAATGGGTCGGATGGTGAATACATAAGCTCCGAGCCTGATGGATACACAAGTTTATCTAGATCTTACATGGAGTCCAAAGTAACAAAAAATACCTTGAGCAGTAGCTCATGGCGCGTAAATTTGTCAGGTAATTCTGCTGCCCTCAGTACCCGATTACAAAAACAGATATCCCGAGCAATGGTAGATTCTGGTATTCCCCAGTTGATATTGGAAACGATTCCTTTAGAACGCTGCTCAGATAATGCTGGTGTAGCATATCGCTCAGCGATCGCACTCAAGCTTTCTCGCGCCATGCAGCAAAGTCCTCTAGCCATTGCTCATCAGTTAACTGTATCTTTGCCAACCATAACTCAAGATGGTGGGAAACAAAACTTGATCGAATTCGAGGTTGAAGTAGCTCCCCCAGGCTGGATTAATTTTTGGCTGACAGATCAGGGGTTAGCAACTTGGTTACAAGATTGGATTCAACCTTCAACAGACACGCTGATTAGCTTTCTCCCTCAACAAGGTCAAAAGAATCTGTTGCCCTACTCAGAACTTAGCACTCAGCACTCAGCACTATTCTCACAAGATACTTCCAAGATCTTTAGAGTTCAGTATGCCCATGCTCGTTGCTGCTCAATCCTGCGCTTGGCTCATCGCCAGGGCTTAATCGAGATTCAGAGTATGGACTTAAAAACCTCTAGGGGACTGATAGTTGTCCCATATCCAATTCCCTGGTTAAAAGACGACCTAGGAACAGGGACAAATCAGCCGCTTATACAGTTTGTCCATCCAGCAGAAAGACTCTTAATTGGTCAAATCATGGACTTGACAGACTACTTTAGTGGAAGCGAATCAAAGAATTGGCTAAACTTGGCAAGTTATGTGAGCAATGCTTTTGAGCAGTTCTACCGTAGCTGTCGCATTTGGGGGGAGGTGAAACACCAGACCCCTAGGCTGGCTCAAGCAAGGTTAGGATTAGTGGGGGTAACTCAAGTAGTTTTGCGATCGCTTCTAGAAGACCAACTGGGAGTCCTTGCACCAGGTGAACTTTGACCGAAAAAAAAAATTTTGCCAAAGGGGTTGACAAATCCAGAAAGTGTTCGGTATATTTACGGATGTGTGAGGAGCGAACCAGTCAGGGAACCGAGACGAAACACGGCCAGTCGTCGGTTCCCTTTCTGATTTAATTAACTGATTTAATTGTTTGATTGAATTGGCCGAGGCAGATACCGCCAGTAGGCAAGCTGGCTTAATACCGAAACGTAGGCCCAAAGACCTAAGGAAATTATTGGCCTAACTGAATAGCGATCGCTAGGATTGATGAGGCTAGGATTGCTGATAAGCCCACACTTACCAGATAGGCAAGTATCGGAGTATTTAAGTTAAAGAAAATTAAGCTTGGCAAAATTTCCACACCGATAAGAGTAGGTTGGTGTGGGTAATGTCATGTCATTGGCTTGACAGGTCAGAAGGGGTTTATTTGTGTGTTTTTGTTAGTTATTATTTGTGATGGCTCCTTTGTAATCAGCTGAAAGTCTCGTGGCAGCAGAAATGACTAAGGACTAATGACTAAAATCACGAATAGCTAAAGAACTGTTACAGTTCTTGACAAAGTAGCCAGACAGGTATGAAGTCGATGATAGCATTCCCTTGAATGCCTTATTATAGACACGAGAAAAAAAGACTATGGCAGAAGAACTGACGGGACAAACTCCCATATTTGGTGGTAGCACTGGCGGATTGCTGACCAAAGCTGAAGTTGAAGAAAAATACGCTATCACCTGGACAAGCTCAAAAGAGCAAGTGTTTGAAATGCCTACTGGTGGCGCTGCCATCATGAATGAAGGGGAAAACTTGCTCTACTTAGCTCGTAAGGAACAGTGTCTGGCATTGGGAACCCAACTGCGGACATTTAAGCCCAAAATCCTTGACTATAAAATTTACCGGGTTTATCCCAATGGTGAAATCCAGTTTCTGCATCCCGCAGATGGGGTATTCCCAGAGAAAGTCAACGAAGGGCGTCCTTATGCAGGGAAAATGGACCGCAATATTGGCAGCAACCCAGAACCTGCAACTATCAAGTTCAGTGGCAAGGCAACTTACGAGGTTTAATTAATCAGTGATAAGGTAGAGGGGAAAAAGTTGAATATTGTGACCAACAGTTTCAGCTGTTTGCCGAATTTTCAACCTTGAGCTGAGAAAGACCATGATTTTCCCAGATTTTTCCCAATTTTCAACCGTAGCTCAACAAGGTAATTTTGTACCGGTAACCCAGGAGTGGGTGGCGGATTTAGAAACGCCAGTTTCTGCCTGGTATAAGGTCTGTGCTGGTCAACCCTACAGCTTCTTGTTGGAATCGGTAGAAGGTGGTGAAAATCTGGGACGTTACAGTTTACTTGGTTGTGACCCCCTGTGGGTATTGGAAACTAGGGGAAATCGCACGACTCAGACCAACCGGGATGGGTCAGTAACAGTATTTGAGGGAGACCCCTTTGAAACCTTAGCGAATTGTCTGAAATCCTATCAACCTGTAAATTTACCCCAATTGCCGCCAGGAATTGGGGGTTTGTTCGGTTTCTGGGGTTATGAGTTAATTCGTTTTTGTGAATCCCGTGTGCCAATTTATCCTCTACAGTCCAATGACTTGCCCGATGGATTGTGGATGCAAGTGGACAACCTGATTATTTTTGATCAGGTCAAGCGTAAGATTTGGGTGATCGCTTATGCTGATTTACGACAGGCTCAAGGAGATTTAGAGGCAGCGTATCAAAAAGCATGCGATCGCGTTCGTATTTTGGTCAATAAACTGCAAGGGCAGCTCTTAGGTAAAGACACATTACTACCATGGACGTCTCCAGATAGTGCTACTCAAGAACTCTCTTATATAAGCAATACAGACAAATCCCAGTTTTGCGCTAATGTCGAAACAGCGAAAGACTATATCCGAGCTGGGGATATCTTTCAGGTCGTATTATCCCAGCGCCTCTCGACAGAATATAAGGGTGACCCTTTTGCCCTTTACCGTTCCCTAAGACTGATTAATCCCTCTCCCTACATGGCTTATTTTAATTTTGGGGACTGGCAAATCATTGGATCTAGCCCAGAGGTAATGGTAAAGGCAACAACTTCCCCAGAGGAAAAAATCCAGGCAACATTACGACCAATTGCTGGAACTAGACGTCGGGGTCAAACTCCTATTGAAGACGAAGCTCTAGCTCAGGAGTTACTCGAAGATCCAAAGGAAATTGCCGAACACATTATGTTGGTTGACCTGGGTCGCAATGACTTGGGCCGTGTGTGCAAGAGTGGTACAGTCAGAGTAGATCAACTGATGCTTATTGAGCGCTACTCCCACGTCATGCACATTGTTAGCAATGTAGTAGGGGAGCTGGATGCTAGTAAAACAGCTTGGGATTTACTGAAAGCTTGTTTCCCTGCGGGGACAGTGAGTGGAGCCCCCAAAATTCGGGCAATGGAAATCATTCAAGAACTTGAACCAGAGCGTCGCGGACCTTACTCCGGTGTCTATGGCTGGTACGATTTTGAAGGTCAGCTCAATAGTGCGATCGCAATCCGGACTATGGTAGTTCGCCCATGTGGTTCTGGTAAACATACCGTGTCAGTGCAAGCTGGTGCTGGCTTAGTAGCAGATTCTGACCCAGAAAAGGAATATCAAGAAACCCTCAATAAAGCTAGAGGGTTACTAGAGGCTATCCGCTGTTTAACCTTTGAGGAGTAAGCTATCAGCTAGGTGCGCCCCTGCAGGGAAGGGGAGGAGAATAGTGTACTGCTAACATCGCCCCTAACCACTAAGCGCTAACTATTCCTTGACAGGGTTAACTACAATCATGCTAGCTTCTTGCCGTCGGATAGCTACTTCTGTGGTGGAACCAACTCTAATGTGTAAAGGTCCCCCAAACCAGGCTGAGCGCAAAACTTTGACTTGTCTATTAGGAATAATGCCAATTGCTTCTAGTCGATTGACGAGACCTTCGACCTGCAAACCTATCTGAACTTTCTCGATAATGGCAAGCTTTCCAGGTTCTAATTCCGCTAAAGTCATTTAGTTAATTATTAATTTGCAGGCTAAGGTATTTTATCTTGTTTTGTGCTTCAAACAAAATAACGCCTTTTTGGAGCATCAATTATTATTAAAGGGAACATCCCTCTTTTACTAAAATCGAGGTCTTTTGTAGAGTGCTAACAAGAGAATATGGTGATGTGAACTAAGTGTCAGTCACCTTACTGCTTCATGGATCTTACACAAACCTAGACATCGGTCTGAAGTCCAATTCCTGCTTCGTTTGTATACGTAGGAAGACGGCTTCTTCTACTCCACAGGCGTTTTATCGGTAGCCACCGACAGTGTTATGTAAAACCTGGTTCCCAGCCCTCTATATTGATGGCTGCGTTGATATCCCGGTCTTCAATATTGCCACAACCACCACAAACATAAATTCGCTCTTGAAGGGGCATATCTTGCTTATGACCGCACTTGTGGCACGTTTTAGATGAAGGGAACCATCGATCGACCAACGTCAACTTAAAGCCATGAAATTCTTGTTTGTACGTTAGTAATTCTCTAAATCGATAGAAACCTAACAAAGAAATCGCCTCGGCTAATTTGTGGTTCGCAAGCATCCCTGATACATTCAAGTCTTCGATTTTGATTTCTTGATATGTCTGAGCTAATCGAGTTGTCTCTTTTTGTAAAAAGTCTTCTCGACTGTTGGCAATATGCTGATGTTGCTGACGAAGTTTCTGGTAGTATTTGTGGGCGTTCTTACTAGCTTTTTGTTTTGTCTGACCATTGCCTAGCACCTTTTTTCGATTTCTCCATTGTAGTTTCGATAGCTTGATTTTCGCTTTCTTAATCGAACTAGGAGTCTCAATCTTGGTGTGGTCAGATAACGTAGCAAAGCACTTCACACCTAAATCAACACCAACTTTTTTATGGGTGTGTTTCATGGATGGTAAGGGGCAAGCCTCGATTTGAAACGACACAAACCACTTCCCAGTTTCACGAGAAAGTGTGAAAGTTTGAGACCCACAATTAAACGGAATAGCTTCTTTAATTCGGAAGGTTCCTAATGTAGGAATCCTGATAAATTTTCCAGCTTTTACTAAGCACTTCCCATGTCCATCATCAACAGTAAAACTACATTTATGACGTTTCTTTTTAAATTGAGGTATCCCTGAACAAAGCTTCGGATCGCGCCAACGACTGAAAGCTTTTTTCAAATCTCTCAAAGAGTTTTGATAGATGCGAGAAGAGTATTGATTACACCAGGCAAAATCAGGATTCTTTTTGGTGACGTTGGTGAAAATCTTTTTGATAGCAGTCAATCGCTTAGCATCCGAAGCTTTAACACAGTCATTGTCCCAAGAAGACATCATGATGCTGAGACCGTAGTTATAGACGAACCGAGAGAAGCCAGCGCAACCAGCTAAGAAGCCAGATTGTTTGTGATTGACTTTAAGTTCTCGTTTGAGTGCATACATGATGTGTATCCTGGGAATTCGACCTTAAACTTGTACTTCCATTTCTACTTTAGCGCAATTTTCCGGATTGTCGATGTTTTTGTCGATATTTTCTTGAATTGGTTGGAGATATCGACGTAGACCGTAGAGCCGACAAGAGAAACAGTGAATAATTGCCATCAGGTCTTCCACCATTTCTTGTTGGGGACTAAGTGACTCATTGTTAGTCACAAGAATATTACAATCACAATAGTCAGCTAACTCAACGATCAGCTCGAAGGCAAACCTACATAGACGGTCTTTGTGAGCTACGACGATTGTAGAAATCTGTCCCGATAGCATACGGAATATCAGGTTTAGAAACTTCTTACGTTTGAAATTAAGACCACCACCGACTTCTTTAATCACTTCATCAATAATAATTCCAGAAGCACAGCAGAAGGTATCCATAGCTTTGACCTGGTTTTCAAGTTCGGGTTTCTGAGCGGGGGATGATACGCGACAATAAACAACTACCAGCCGCTTTGCATGATCACGGGATAGACCTTTAAGTTGATTGATATGCTTCTGGGTGTAAATACGATGATTGCCAAGGCTGCGATCGGCTACCAATTTTCCCGAAATATCCCAACGCTGGAGAGTTCTAACGGTGACACCAGCGATTTTGGCGAATTCATGAGGACGATAATGCATCTTCGACAATCCTGTGTAGGTTTGTCGAAGATTGTGGATGATTCAAGGACTAATTGTCAACTCTCTTGCTTAGCTTCAGAAACTCTTGTCTCCAATTAGAGTTAAGAAGACCATACTCCACTAGCAATCTTTTGCAGTGGGGCTAGATGAGGTGTCTGACATAGGAAATAGGCGAAAAACGCCCCGCCACAAGCACCAAGCAAGAAACCACTGGCAAATTCACTCCAGCCTTCTTTAGTTCCTAAGTTTTCTGGTGGATTGGGTGTGGTCAATGTTGCCTTAGGTTTGCCGGAGCCAGCCGCTCCATAAATAGATAAAGCAACTGTCAGAAGAGCCACTAAGCCAACTGTTGCCAGTAAACCAGCTGTGCTGGCATAGTCTGTCCCACGTAACGGACCTAGTAAGGCAAACGGTCCATACAGAAAGTAGCCATGAGCCATACCAACTTCTAGACCTCGGCGATTGGCTGATAGCCCTTTACGGTAGGCTGGCAAGTTGTTGATGAAAGCTTTTGTGAAACCAGAGGAATTAATTGGGGTGGCTAGATTACCCACTTGGGGATCTCCACCATGGTCAATTACATCCATCGTCATTGTAAATTTATCTCCTATAAAATCGGATAAACCCCTTGAGTAATCATACTTTAGGGGGGAGAAAAGGAACTGAAATAATCAGCACGAGTAATCTTCGCTGAGAAGTGCATCCTCTCGTAACGAATTATACGAGATATTGTTCTTTTTTATAACCTTCTTAGTCTATGGCAAAAATTTTAGCTTTAGTTGTTTACGGTAAAATAACCTTTGCCAAACCATTGTAATCACCTAAAACCAAAGGTTTTGATGACTAACACCCTTTCAGCCTATTCGGTTTTTGTTACAAAAAGTAATTAATTTTTGTAAATAGTTTTGGGGAAATTTTGTTAAAAATCTTAATAATTTCTGACTGGCATAAACTTTCCAGTAATCTGAGCCATTGAAGAAACTGGGTCGTTGGTATAAGGGCGGGTTGGAATAACCCCTGCCATGCTCCGAGGTGAAACGGGAAGTTAACCTAAATTGACTGGAGTTGTGTGCTTTTGTCTAGGTCAAGCAGAGGTGTTGATATCAATAGAGGGATGTCAGACTGATTAGAATTGACTTTATCAAAGACTCAGCAAGGGCAGAAGCAACTATCAGGTTTTTGCCACAGGTTGTCTTGGAAATTCCGAGGTAGATCTTGGTATTTCATAGTCGTGAACCATGATAGGATTAACTTGTCGAAAAAATCGATAGTAATCTACCCCTCTAATAAGCGGGGAGCTGCCTTGTTCGAGTTATCATCGATAGCAGTGCTGGCTCTTTAAATGTAGAGCAAAGCCCTGGCTGGGCAGTGTAAGACCCACACTTACTTCGGTAAGTAGCGTCTTGCTTGAGATAAAACCGGCAGCCAATACCATACCTAATTGGTCTGGTGTGGTTAAAGGTTCAATTTGTTACTGTAATTAATTGGCAAATAGGAAAATAAGATATGACAGGCGCATACGCAGCTTCTTTCTTACCAGCGATGCTAGTCCCCTTCGTAGGCTTAGTTATGCCTACTGTAGTTTTAGGACTTTTGTTTATCCACATTGAAAGCGACGCTGACTAAACTAACTAAAAGTCCTGCAAGATACCAGCCCCCTTTTTTCAAGGGAGTATGGGTGAGAGTGGGACTAAATCATGCATGGGGGTTGACTTCCCAGAAAGGGTCATCAATCCCCACATCGCAATGGTTTTCGACGATGCGTTTCGATTAGAGCACTCGTTAAGGCTTAGAGGGCTTTACAGTCTTCTTAGCAGGTTTGGGCGATTGAGTTCGCCGATAACTCTTAAACTGACTAATCCCAGCACTGGCAGATTTAACCACATCACTATCTGGATCCCTTAATGCCCTTTCAAGCAAGGGTATAACTTTTTCAGATTTAATATTACTCAGGGCTTCAACAGCAGACTGTCGCACGGATGGTTGGGGGTCTTGAATCAATTTGCCGATCAGCGGTATGGCCTGTTTAATTTCGGCTCTGAGTCCTTGAGCAGCAGCAATTTTTCCCAAGGCTGATGCAATTGATCCACGAATAAGGCTTTCAGGATGATTGATGTACTTTCTTAACTGGGGAATATCGCTGGCTTGAGCATAATTTCCCAAAGCAGTTATGGTTTCATCCAGGTCTTGATCACTTTGGCTGGGCTGATCAGTAATACTTGGGGTTTCTGTCACCATTGGTTGCTCTGGCTGACTCGGCTCAGGCAATATTTCTTCCTCCAAGTCTTGATCACTTTGGCTGGGCTGATCAGTAATACTTGGGGTTTCTGTCACCATTGGTTGCTCTGGCTGACTCGGCTCAGGCAATATTTCTTCCTCGACCACTTGTTGAGGCTCGTCTTGATTTGTTTCTGCCTCTTCTAATAATTCGACTAATTCATTACCAGTTTCCGCTGAACTTTCCTCAGTTTTCTCTAGGTTATGCACCTCGTCTGGTATTGGGGATTTATGAGCTTGTTCTAATTCAGCAATTTTTTGATGGGCTAACTCTAAATCAGCCTGATATTTCGCTTCCAAAGATTGCAGCTCGTTGCGAAAATTAGATTCAAGTTCTTCCTTTAACTCATGGGTAGCTTGTGTCAATTGTTCTTGATATCTTGCTTCAGAGGATTGGACACTTTCCAGAAGACTAGCATCAAGTTGTTGCTTCAGCTCATTAGTGGTTTGGGTTAACTGAGCCTGATAGTTTTCCTGTAAAGCTTGGGCAGATTCGGCAGGATCAGCAGCCCTAGACTCTACCTGCTGTTTGACTTCCTCAATTTTATGATTTAATTGCTCTCGATAACTTTCTTGGAGAGCTTGAGAACTTTGTTGTATTCTACCCTCATACTTATTTTGAAAAACTTCTAATTTTCTGTCGGTTTGTTCCGAGAGAAAATCCAGTTTATTTTGCAGTACAAAAAATACGATTGCCCCAACAACGGCTGCTGCAAGTATAGCTACAATAATTGGAATCATGAGGGCTCCTCTTCGGGTTGATATTTAGTTGATTTTATATGAAAGTGTGCCTGAAGACAGGGTTGTTGGGCAATACCTTAAGGCGTCTGAAATCTTAAAAATTTGTAGAAATGGCCTGAACCGGGCAAGTCGGGATACACTGCTCACAGACAATGCAACGCGATCGCTTAAACTTCAGTCTGAATGTCTCTGGCTCAAGACTAAGGGCTTGAGTGGGACAAACCCCAGTACATAAGCCACAATCGACACAACTATCTTCATCAATTAAAATCTCGCGACTGAGGAGGGAAACATCAATATTTTGCGATCGCATCCACTCAATCGCAGCATCTAACTCATCAATGTCGCCAGATAACTCTAGCACAAGTTTGCCGATTTGATTGGGAGCGACTTGAGCCCGGATGATATTAGCAGCCACATTGAAATCCTTTGCCAGTCGGTAAGCCACCGGCATCTGAATCGCCCGTCGGGGAAAGGTCAGGGTTACCCGTTTTTTCATTGTGATTTGTCAAACTTTATCAGTAGACCAGTAAAAATAAAAGTAACATTTGCACTTGTTGACAGTTAACAGTTAACCGTCAGGGGTCAACCGTCAACAACAAACGTTTTAATCTAATCTACTTCGTGCGTTACTTAGGACTTACGCCCCAAACCCTGCTATTGCTGGATTTATAACGAGAAACCGGGTTTTAACGCTGTTGGTGCCTAAGTCTTGTTGTTGTAAAATGTAAACAATTATAAAGTTGTAGCAAGAAAGTTGTAGTAATATGGCTATTAATTCATCAGACTCAACTACACCATCATCCTCCCCTTCAGTACCAACTAGTGGCAGCCAGATCAGAAACTTTTTAATTGCCCTAGTAGCGATCGCACTGGGTATTGCCCTATTCTTGGGATTAAAAACTGAGACTAGTCTCGGTTCCTTGGAAGCCCAAGCGGAAGCATCTACCCCTCTAGAGGTGGCACTGAGCAATGACAAGCCAACCTTGATGGAGTTTTATGCCAACTGGTGTACCAGCTGTCAAGTCATGGCAAAGGATTTGGGTGAACTGAAACAGCAGTATAAAACCAAAGTCAATTTTGTCATGCTGAATGTCGATAACACCAAGTGGTTACCAGAACTGGTCAAGTATCGAGTAGATGGTATTCCTCATTTTGTATATTTTGATGAAGCCAGCACAGTGATTGCCCAAACTATTGGAGAACAACCCCGTCAAGTACTCGAAGCTAACTTAGATGCCATAGTAACCCATGTGCCATTACCTTATAGCCAAGCTAGTGGTACAGTTTCGGATATTGACGATTCCCTGTCAATTACAATAACTAGTCAAGATGATCCTCGTAGCCATGGCAGTCAGGTAAAAGGCACAAGGTAAAAAACACAAGGTATAAAGAAGCTTGCATAGAATTTATTGAGATTTTTGCAGCTTTATCTCCCCCTTTGCCCTTTAGCTTTTGCCCTTTAAGCTGATTTTCCGCTACAGTAAAGATTACCTGCTGAGTAATAATCTACCCCAAAATAATCTGCCCCAGTTGGTAGAGGCTTGCTGATTGATTTGCGAAAATGTCTAGAAAATCCCTGTCAAGTTACCCACAGCCTTTACCCTCAGCCACGAAACCCCTTGACCTACGTAAACGAAAGTCGATCAGACTTAGGGGAACGTTTAGACGACGCCTAAAATACATATATTGGCGCTTGGTCCGTATGCAAGGAAAACCAGAAGCGATCGCACGAGGTTTAGCATGTGGTGTGTTTGCTGGGTTCTTTCCGCTGTTTGGTCTCCAGTTAATTATAGGGATTTTGCTGGCGGTACTCTTGCGAGGTAACAAAATAGCTGCTACTGCTGGAACTTGGATTAGTAATCCCTTGACTTATGTACCGATTTTTGCATTCAACTTTCACGTCGGTGAATGGCTACTGAACCAGGATCAATTGGCTAATGTGAGTTTCCAATCTTGGCAGGGATTTACAGAATTGGGCTCAGAAATTGTCCTAACCTTATTTGTTGGTTGTTTTGCCGTTGGATTGGTCTGTGCTGTGGTTAGTTATTGGTTGAGTGTAAAGCTGATCTATCGATTGCGCACTTCTCGTTCCTTGCAGCATCAGAAAAAGCGATGTTCTGAAAAAGCTGCTACTGGAACGCATTGCATTGACCACTATAGTGCTAACTCCTGAGTCCTGAGTAAAACTTGATACTTCATTCTTCATCCTTGATAACAGCCAGGGCAATTAAATCCTCAATTTTTTTAATAGTGGTATCCCCTGCTAAGTAACCAATACCTCGATGAAGGTGCAGGCGAAACTGATTCCCTAGAGTTTCTGGCTCCAAACTTAAGCCATCGTTATGGCACCGTTGTTTGAGAGCAATCAGGATCAGATCAGCCATATCTCCTGCTATAACGCTCCAAGTGAGTTCAAGGTTACTATCAGCAGGTATGGGAACCGGGGAGGGCATTGTAGGTTCGGCGAGGGAACGACAAATTGCCCAGCGGCAAAGGACATTCCACTGAGGGATTTTGGTTTGACGTTTGAGTTTAATTAGTTGGTCTTTGGCAGTTTGGGAAAGTGTGATCTGGTTTATTGGGGGTTGCATGTATATATTAATGAAATCAGGTTTACTGTTTCTTAAAAATCACCTTAGTATTTGCCCAAAGTGGTGATAGTTTGGCAATTTTAATTCATGTAAAAAGATAGAAATATTCAGATCATGATTTAGCTATAAGTACTCAGCCGTCAGTAGAACTTGTTAGGTAAAATTGGCGTCTTTGATAGCAAATAGCGATAAAATTAAAAAGCATGTACATTCGTAAAACTGTCTTCGCCATTGCCCTATTGATTAGCCCGTTATTGATTACTGCTTGCGGCTATAAGAATACAAAAGAGTTAGTAGAAGAACCAGAGTTACTGTCAAAACCTCTTACCATCCAGCTAGTCCCAAATACAGACAAACCAATTACTGCTGGAGAAACTGTCCAATTCGCTTTTAAAACTGTTGGTGACCCTGTCAATCTCTTAGAGCCGATTCCGTTGACAATGAATCTATACCTACCAGATGGTAGCCAACAACAGTTTATGGTCGATTTGCAAAGTCCAGTTGTCTATTACCCTTGTGATCCTATACCAGGGGAAGACGATTCTTGTAACTATCCGAGGGTGGGTTTGGATCCTACGGCGGATCCTAGTCAGCCCTATCAACCAGGCCCTAGCATCACCTTGGAGCAAGAAGGAGAATACAGGATTACGTTAGACCCTGTCTCAGAAGCACTCCAAGACAAATTGCATGGACAGTCAACAACATTTATGGTCATACAGTGACCTGTTGTGAGTAAAAGTAACCCGATTCCACGGTTGTCCGATGTTTTGCTGGGTCATAATTTAGGAGATACTGTTGTGCGATCGCATCAGCGTCTCGTAATTGTTTAGCTTCGACCTTACCAATTTCCGTATCTGTAGACAGCAGAATCACCTGATGGGAGGCGGCGGGGAAGTAGCGTTCCACTAGGTTGTTGCGATGGGATGAGTCCAATCGTCCGAGGGGGGTATCAATCGCTACGGGTAGATTACGTCCAGAAACACGGGCGAGTCCCCACAATAATGCGATCGCTAATAATTGCTTTTCCCCAGCGGATAGACGATGTTTCGGTACAAGTTTTCCTTGTAGGTCGTACAGGGATAGGCTGAAGTTGTTGGTGTTGATGGCAACTCGATGGACTAGGTCAGATTTATGGAGGAGATAGAGGAAGCATTCGGTTACCTCATGCTCTAATTTATTCAGTTTTCTGAGAGTTAACTGTTCCCGGAAAACCTTAAGGCTTTGTTGGACTTTAGCAGATGCGGTAAGCATATGCTGATCATTTTTGCGGTCAATGGTTTCTTCACCATACCGGCCTAAGTCTTTTTTAGTTTGTGCGATCGCATATCCTAATTTATCACAGCGGCGTTTAGCGATTTCGTAAGCTGCTTGAGCTTGAGCCAATTCCGTTTGTGCCTGTTTTAGTGCATCTTCGAGTTCTTGATAGGATTCCGGAGGAGCCGCTGTTGCTAGTTGTCGTTTAGTAGCATTAATATCTGCTTCGATATTTTTGCGCTTAACTAATTGCTCCTCAGCTAATTGCTTTTGAGTTGGTTGGTAGTAAGTCAAGAGATTAGTTAGGGAATGAAACATTTCTTCTTCAGCTCCTAACCAAGCGTCTTTACCCTCCCCAGCCTCTTGCTCCATTTGTTGATTTTCTTTTTGCAAGAACGCTTTAATTTTATCAAATTTTTTAGCAGGCAACTTTAGGGCAGTCAATAAATCTACCAGACGTTGATCACGGTGTTGTAAAATATCTCTAGCTAGTTTGGCCTGTGATGCCCGCAATTCTTTTTCTGCTTGAGCTTGAGCTTGGGTTAGTAGGGGTTCAATTAACGAGAGAGGCAAAATACCAGCTGCTAATTCCCTCATTTGTTCACGAATTTGTTCAGCTTTAGTATTGTAGTGATGGAGTTGACTCTCTAGTTGATTCCGTTGGGCTGCAATTTGGCCACCATCACAGACAAATTTATCAAAAGCTTGTTGCTGTTTTTTCCTAGTTTTTTCTAGCTGTTCTTGAATACTACATAACTCTTGTTTAGCTAGCTCATAGTCTGATTGTTGAGAGGAGAGCTTTTTTTCGATATCTTCTAAATTAGCCAGTTGCTGTTGATTGGCCATAGATTTGCGTTTGCGCGTCACTAAAATATCAAGGTCAATGGCTAAGCGGTCAGCAAGTTCTAGACCAAGTAAGGATCGAATCGCTTCTACAACAACTGGGGGTGGTGCTTCCACTTCTGCTAGTTCTTTAACCTGTTCCCCATCAAAAAGAAATAGGTTTGATATTCCTAAGGGCAACAGATTTTCAATGTACTCGTCCCAAGTATTGGTTAGGGCAGAATCCAGCCAGTCTCCGTCTAAAATACCTAAGTTATCCTTACCATCTTTCGGTTTTTTTGTCCAAGTGCGTACAATCCGATACTCCATGGGCTGGTCGTTCTCGATATGTTCAAAAACTAATTCCACTCGGGTGTTGTCAATGGGTAAAGCATTGCGATTGACTGACTGAGTTAGAAAGTCGCTATAACTCAAATTCCCACGGGTGGAACATTGAGCGCGGTGTCCATATAAAGCCAGACGAATCGCATCCATCATAGTGGTTTTGCCGCCACCATTCATACCACCGACTAGAATAATAGGTCGAGAGTTATCATCCCTTTTTGGACAGAGATTGATCACCTGACGCCCGAGATAGGGACCAAAGTTTTCTAGGACAAGTTCAAGGAAAATCA
>WTKN01000252.1 GCA_011524395.1 Moorena sp. SS36440bin_2 | reverse complement strand
ATAGTCTCGGTCAAACCCTGACCAATCTACCTTGACTCCCTGGACATATAACTGTCCTAAACTAGACAGCATCTGCTGCCATTCATCTACTCCCTCCCGCCACGACGGTAACCACACACCGAATTCTTCTGGGAGACACTGCCGCCCCATCCCTAATAAAATTGGTTTCGGTCCGATTTCTAGGAAGATTTTATACCCTTTTTGGTGCAAGGTCTCCATACTTTGGGCAAACCTGACTGGTTCTAGCACATGATTTACCCAATACTTAGCTGTGGCAATGCTATTGTCGGCTTGAATTCCTGTGACATTAGAGACGAGTGGCAAAAGAGGTTGATGGTAGGTGATTTGATGGGCTACTAGTTCAAATTCTGCCAACATCGGTTCCATTAAAGGTGAATGGAAAGCGTGAGATACCTGTAGCCTTTTGGTCTTGATTCCCTCTGATTCTAAGTTGCTGATGATGGCTTCAATTGCTTGTTTTTCACCGGAAATCACTACACTTTCCGGTCCATTGATGGCAGCAAGTGCTACTTTCTCTGGGTAGGTCTTAAGGAACTGACGCACTTTTAACTCCGATGTCATCACCGACACCATCTCACCCTCACAGGGCAACTGTTGCATCAACCTTCCCCGGGTGGCAATTAGTTTCAGACCGTCTTCTAAACTAAAAATTCCTGCTACGGTTGCTGCTACATATTCACCGACACTATGCCCCATGACTACATCTGGGTTGATGCCCCAGGATTGCCATAACTTAAACAAGGCATATTCAATGGCAAACAAAGCTGGTTGAGTATAAGCAGTTTGGTTGAGTAAAGATGAAACTTCTCTATTCCCTTTTCTTTGTTCGGTGTTCCCTAAATTAGGATAGAGAACTTCTAGTAAAGGATGTTCTAACTCTGAACTTAGGATAGTTTCACATTGGTCAACTGCTTGACGGAACACTGGCTGCGTTTGATAAAGTTGCTGTCCCATGTTGATATACTGCGAACCTTGACCAGTGAAGAGAAAGGCTACTTTAGGTGAACTGGTGTTGCTGGGAACTTGTCCAGAAAATAATCCTGCTACCGCTTCGATCCCTTGGTGTTGAAGCAGTTTTTCGGCTAATTCCTGTTGGTTAGAGACTATAAGGGCTAGGCGATGGTTGAAGTGCGAGCGCCCTGTATTGGCAGTGTAACAAATGTCTGCGATCGCATCTTCTATAGGATTTTTAATATGATTATGATAACGATTAACTAAATAGTCCAGAGCTTTTGGAGTTTTTGCTGACAGGGTTAATAAATGAAGAGGACGCTCTAAAAAATTTTTGATAAGGGGGAGTTGACTCTTGACTTGAATTGGTGCTTCTTCCAACACTACATGGGCATTAGTCCCACTCATTCCAAAGGAACTAACCCCTGCAATTCTGGGTTTCTCTCCACGAGACCAAGGTGTTGGTGAAGTAGGAACTACCAGAGGAAACTCATCCCAAGGGATGTGGGGATTTGGGGTGGAAAAGTGCAAGTGAGGTGGTATTTCCTGGTAATGTAGGGACAGCACGACTTTAATCAGACCTACTATTCCCGCTGCTGCCTCTAGATGACCGAGGTTAGTTTTTACACTACCAATCACTAAGGGATTAGACCGACTACGATTGGGGCATAATACAGATGCCAAAGCTCCCACCTCGATCGGATCTCCCAGAGATGTACCAGTACCGTGAGCTTCAATATAATTAATTTCGGTTGGCTCTACCTTAGCATTGGTAAGGGCTTGATGAATTAATTTCTCCTGAGCCATTTGATTAGGTACAGTTAAACCACTACTAGGTCCATCATGGTTAACAGCTGAACCTCGAATCACAGCCCAAATTTTGTCTCCATCTGCGATCGCATCCGATAGGCGCTTCAGGATAACTATGCCACAACCCTCACTACGGCTAAACCCGTCTGCACTAGCATCAAAAGTCTTGCATCTTCCATCTGGGGAAAGGGCTTTAGCTCTTGACAAAAAGATTGTTCCTTCTGGAAAGAGATTGAGGTTGACACCTCCAGCTATAGCTAAATTAGACTCGGTGCTTCGTAAGCTCTGACAAGCTAGGTGTACTGCTACTAAAGAAGAAGAACAGACAGTATCAATAGCCATATTGGGGCCTTGTGACCCTAGAAAAAAGGAAAGTCGTCCTGATGCAAAAGACAAACCGTTCCCTGTGCCATCATAGATACTCAGCTGTTCATGGTAATTGGAGTCTGCTAATCGCAATCTGCTATATTCGGTTTGTGTAATACCAAAAAAAATTCCTGTCTGGCTATTTTCCAAGTCTTCGGGCACAATCCCAGCGTATTCTAATGCTTCCCAACTCACCTCTAACAGCAAACGCTGCTGAGGATCAAGGCTAAGAGCTTCTCTGGGAGAAATGCCAAAGAACCCTGGCTCAAACATATCTATATTATGTAAAAATCCAGCATTTCTTGTGTAAACTTTGCCAGGAGTTTCTGGTTCAGGGTCGTAGTATTCATCGATATTCCAGCGGTCTAGTGGAACTTCAGTGATAGCATCCACTCCATTGTGTAAAAGATGCCAAAACTGTTCTGGATTGTTTCCTTCTCCAGGCAAGCGACATCCCATCCCAATAATAGCTATAGGTTCATTTTTTTGATACTCTAAATCATTTAATTTAGACTCCAAAGCTTCTAGCTTTATAAGAGCCTTCTCCATTAAAATTTTATAGTCAATACTTCGGCTACTTTCTTTCATTTTTTTATCCCAAAGCTTCTATTTTTTTAGCAAGTAAGCTAGCGATCTCATCTTCAGACATTTCTTGGAAACGAGATGATGGCGAAGTTTCCTCCTGTACTTTATTCTCTTTCTCTTCTAAGGTAACCGAAAAATAGTTGGCAAACACCTCAGTAGTCAGATAATCTATCAATGCTGCCAAATCAGGATATTTAAAAGTTAAAGTAGAGGGTAAATCACATTCTAAACTTTTCTGCAAACGATTCCTTAACTCCACAGCCATTAAGGAATCCATTCCTAAGTCAAAAAAGCCTTGTTTTAAATCAACCTGTTGAGATGATTTTAAGCCCAATACCTCAGCTACTTGACGACTAACATGAGCAACTAAAATTTCTCGTCGTTCACTGGGTACCGCTGCTTTAAACTGTTGCCAAAACAACCATTGAAATGATTCGGAAGCCTGGGTGTTTTCATGCCAATTTGATAAAAATAGCCATTGTGCAACTCGGTCTTGCCACGCCGACCACTTAATAGGTACTACCCCAACCTCCACATTGGAACTACTCATCAATAGCTCCAGTGACTCTAATACCTGAATCGGAGAGATCACACCCATGCCCTTGAGGTCTGCCGTCAGATCTGCACCACGCTCAGCTGCTTCTCCCACTTGAGATACTGCACCCCAATGAATGCTCAATCCTGATAACCCCAGACCTCGACGATAATGGGCTAAACCATCCAGAAAGGCATTAGCTGCAGCATGATTTCCCTGACCGGGAGAACCCAACAGAGATGCCGCCGAAGAAAACAAGACAAAAAAGTCCATTGGCTGGTTTTTGGTTAATTGATGCAAATGCCAAGCTCCTTGGACTTTGGGAGCCATCACTTTTTCAAAGCTAGACCAATTCTGGTTTTGGAGGATTCCATCAGATAACATCCCTGCCGAATGAATTACTCCTGCTAATGGTAGGTTGGACTGCTCGATGTTGGACATGACCCTTGTCATCGATTCAACATCAGACACATCAGCTTTTTCTACTACTACAAAGGCTCCGGTTTGTTCTAATTCAGTTAATTTTTTCCGTACCGTCTCGTCTGGGGAACTGCGTCCGAGTAATACTAAATGTTTGGCTCCTCGTTCTACCATCCAACGGGCAACTAGTAAACCTAAACCTCCTAAACCTCCTGTAATTAAGTAGGACGCATCGTCCCGGAAACTCAAAGACACTTCTGCTTGAGCTTGACGACTACTCACTAAACGAGGCACATAACGAGTCTTTCCTCGCAAAGCCACCTGGTCTTCCTTATCCTCTGACCAAATTTCTGAGAACAGTTCCCATGCTTGATGCTCTAGAGTGTCCTGGGGGTCTAAATCAATTCGCACACAGTTGAGTTCTGGGTGTTCTAAGCTAATCACTTTGGCTAGTCCCCACAGCGAAGATTGTACTACTCCTGGTATGATCGGAGCAGTTTCAGGTACTGGTTGGGCTCCTTGAGTGACTAACCATAATCGTGGCGGTGAGGATAATTCTCCGTTGACTAATGCCTGCACCAAGGATAATGTGGTGCCACACCCTAGTTGAGATAAGTTTTCTAACTCCTGAGAGCTGATGTTTTTACCAATTCCGGCTTCAGTGCTCCAACATTGCACTACTCCATATAAGGAAGGTAATTGGGCTTTTAGCTGAGCTACCAGTTGCTTAAATTCCTCTGGTTTGTGGGGGTTGATGGTAATTTCTTCGGCGGCGATTTGTTGATATTTTTCGCCAGCAAATACCAAGGTACACACTTGTCCCCATGAGCGCAGTTGAGTGGCTAATTTGTTGGCAATTCCCTGTTGGTCTGCTAGTATTAACCAACCCTTGGGTTCTGATGATGTCTTCTCTATAGTGGTTTCTTCTAGTTGAGCAATAATCACTGCTTGCTGGGACAAAACTGTAGGGACTCCATCAGTCTCTGGTAGAGTAACCACTTCGGTAAAACCTGTTTCCCTGAGCAATTGTTTCCATTTGCTTCTACTTAGCAGTGGATAGTCCCCTCGTAATTTTAGATCTTGGAATTTCCACCATCCTTCTAAGAGTCCGAAAATTAAGTCTACCCATCTCTGAGGAG
>WTKN01000407.1 GCA_011524395.1 Moorena sp. SS36440bin_2 | reverse complement strand
ATGAATCCAAACGAGTCCAAGCCTTAGTCTGGTTATCCCCCCACTTCCCGGAAGTTTTACCAGAAGCCTTAGATTGCGCCAGAGCCATTGGGGATGAATCCAAACGAGTCTATGCCTTAAAGAGCTTAGTCCCCCACTTACCCCAGAGCTTCTTACCCCAAGTCTTAGATGCCCTCAGAGCCCTTAGGAATGAATATGAGCGAGTCTATGTCTTAAAGGACTTAGGCCCCCACTTCCCAGAAGTGTTACCCCAAGTATTAGATGTCCCTAGAGCAATTGCGAATGAATACTCCCGAGTCTATGCCCTTAGGGATCACTATTCTGGAGTCTATTTTTTAAAGAACTTATTCCCCCACTTCCTAGAAGTGTTACCAGAAGCCTTAGATGTCCCTAAACCAATTGGGGATGAATACTCCCGAGTCTATACCTTACTGGGCTTAGTCTCCGACTTCCCAGAAGTTTTACCAGAAGCCTTAGATTGCGCCAGAGCCATTGGCCATGAATTCTACCGAGTCTATGCCTTAAAGGACTTAGCCCCCTACTTCCCAGAAGTTTTACCAGAAGCCTTAGATGCCGCCAGAGCTATTGGGGATGAATATTACCGAGTCTATGCCTTACTGAGCTTAGTCCCCCACTTACCGGAAGTGCTACCAGAAGCCTTCGATTGCGCCAGAGCCATTGGGGATGAATCCAAACGAGTCTATGCCTTAGTGAGCTTAGCCTCCCACTTACCGGAAGTGCTACCAGAAGCCTTAGATGCCGCCAGAGCGATTGAGAATGAATCTAACCGAGCCGAAGTATTACTGGGCTTAGCCCCCCACTTCCCAGAAGTGTTACCAGAAGCCTTAGATTGCGCCATAGCCATTTGCAGTGAATTTGGCAAGACTGATGCGTTACTGAGCTTAGCCCCCCACTTACCCCAGAGCTTGTTACCCCAAGCCTTAGATGCCGCCAGAGCGATTGGGGATGATACCGGAGTCATTGGTAATGGATTGTACAGATCATCAGCCTTAATGGGTTTAGTCCCCCAGTTACCCCAGAATTTATTACCAGAAGCCTTAGAAGTCGCCAAAACAATTGAGAATAAAGACGACCGAGCAAAAGTCTTAAAGATGTTAATGGAGAAATTAACTCCTTCGTCGGTTGATTTCCCTCTTTGGCAACAAATTCTTGATTGTTTAGCTAGTCTAACCCGTCCCGATTTTCTTGAAGCTCTTCCTCAATTAGCTCCTTTAATCATCAAGTTTGGGGGTATTGAAGCCCTAAGAAAAACGGTGGCAGCGGTTGATGATGTTAGTCGATGGTGGAAGTAGATAAGAGGGAACAGGGAACAGGGAACAGGGAGTAGGGAAGAGGCAAAAGGCAAGAGTTAATCAAGGATAGGGGAATTATGATTAGCCTTACTGGGTGTGAAGTGAACCAGTGTTAGGATGCAGTTGATGCCTGTGCCATGGGGAATAATCGTGCTGAAATAAAGTTCAGAAAATACAGAGCAACATCGCATCCCTCATTTCAAAATCTAATATCTTGCCATCGTCGAGACTCAAGGAAACGACTTAGATGTTTAACATTAGTGGTAGCAATAACTAAACGTTGTCCTAAGTTTTCTTGTTGAAATAGTTGACACTGAGCAGCAATTATCACATCATTATCAAGAGTTTTGTCATCAGCGGTCGGCATTCCTTGATGGCGAGACATTGCCCAAAGTTGAGCAGCATGAGGCATAACCGGTTGAGTTATCGGTAGAAAGTCAATGATATTGCCCAGCTCATCAAGATTAGCTAAACCTTGATGTGATGGTTTTCTCATGCCATCTAAGATTAAACTTCTTCTAACTTCATAATCACACAAATCAGAACTCAGTACATAAACTCCTCTAGCTAAAAGAGAGTAAAGCCATTGCTGACATTGTTGTGCTTCTAATTTGTCATTAGGAGAAGATAATAATCCTAAAACGCCTGTATCGACAAAAACAATCATTATTAGCTATATAGCTTAGAGCCTTCTGGGCGAAAACTATCAAGAATTTGTTTGAATTTCTCTAAATCTTCCTGTCGAATTTTAGCTTCTTCTTGTGTGATTTCCTCTTCAAGGCGTTTTCTTAGCCATGCCAGAGCAGGTTGATTGAGTTTAATTTGTTCTTCGACAGTGTTCCCTCTATGTCTTAAGTAGGGAGCAAAATGACTCTGAGTATTATTTGCCATAGATTTTAACACCTTGTTTACTTCATGGTTTACTTCATTTAGTATAGCGCTTATCAATTAGGTGAGGCTTGGGGGTGCATTTCATAGTAAGCATTCAGCAATAGTTTCAAGTCATAATCCCGACTAAAATTTCCAGCAACTCGGTTAGCTCTTCTGGGACGATGTAGCGCTTGGGGTCTTGTTGTATAGAACGTTCTTGCCGATCAAAAGTACCGAAACGCCAGTCTTCTCCGGTGGTTACAATGCTGTACAAAATTCTCTGGTCAGACTGGAGCCATTGATCAAGGGCAACCAACTCCACCGCCAGTTGAGTGAAGCCCCTGACCAGATCAGATTGTTTGGCTTCGATCACAATCACGTTATGGTTGGCAATATAATAATCTAAGGTTCCCCGCAGGTGTTCGTTAACGGCGATGGAATATTCAATGTAAATGCGGTGATTAGTTAGATCGACTACTTCAAACAGAATTGGTGCGATCAGGGCTTCGCGACGGGCAGTTTCGTTGATGAGCTCGATACGCTTGCGGTTACGCTGGAGTTGGTGCAGCAGGGGTTCAATAGCCGCAGTGAAGGGTTGACGAGGTAGATCAATATGCGATGAAGCGAAGCTTCCGCTAAAAGCGATCGCACAAGGGTACAGTCAAATTCAGCCAAGATATCTTCTAGGGTAAAAGGAAGGTTAAAATATTGGCTAAAGCTGTAAGGCTGTCCAGTTTTGAGAATGCGGCGGCGGTTCATTTGTGGTTATTATTCATTTGTTAACATCTCAACTAGAGCCATTCCCATTTAAAGAACGCATCTTAATAACCTTAGCAGGAATTCCCACTACCGTTGCCCCAGCAGGTACATCCGATAAAACTACAGCATTAGCACCAATATTTGCCCCATTACCGATAGTAACCTTGCCAAAAATCTTAGCACCAGCTCCAACATTGACACTTTTTCCTAAAATAGGCGCATCCAAAGGACGATCTAAGTAACGATTACCCAAAGTTACCCCTTGACGGATGATACTATCATCACCAATAGTGCAATCCCCATGAATCACAATCCCACTTTGATGCTCAATAATTACTCGGCGACCAAGCTTTACGGTGTAAGGTAATTCAATCCCATAAGTATTACGAACTTTCCGATATAATGCTCGGTAGAGAATACTAAACGGAGCCCGTAGTAACTTCGGTTCGATCTTCATTCTCCAGACTCCAAACCGCTGCACCGCCACAGCCCGAAATCCCGGCTTAGTCCAATCACAACCATGGGCCTTCCAATCTTCTTTAATTTGTTGCAAAAGTCCCAAATTATATGGTTTTGGATGGGTAGAATTTGCAGTGAAATCTGTTGGCATCACCATAATCTTTTTTGAGAATGAAGAATTTAGAATTTAGAATGGGGAATCGGGAATGGGGAATCGGGAATGGGGAATCGGGAATCGGGAATAGTCCATCAGCTTCCTAGAACAGGCTTTGGCCTTTGGCCACGCTGTGCGAACGACGCTGTGGCACGCCCATATGCTAATAGCTAATAGCTGATACCTGATAGCTGATAGCTGATAGCTGATACATAATAACTAATCACGAAATCTTCGGACTACTAAAAGCACCACCTTTACAAAACACACTATTGCGGAGAAAATCACTAAGTAAGTGGGGCGGCTCAAGATTGGGCTTACCTTGAACCATTCGGCGCAATTGCCACAATAAATAACTAGAAGCCCAGGTATGATCGGCTAGAGCAGCGTAAAACCAACCATAGTTTTTGAGGAAATACCGTCGCCGAGAATCAAACACATACTGGGGTCGGCGTTTGGGTGGACGCTTGGTATCGGTAACACCTGAACTTTGGCCAACTAAGTGGACTACGCGACTTTCAGGGACATACCAGCATTCCCAGCCAGCTCTCTGGGCTTGCAGGCAAAAGTCCATTTCTTCGTAATACATGAAATATGCTTGATCGATCAGGCCAACCTGCTCAAACACTTCCCGGCGAACAATCATACTTGCCCCAGCTACCCAATCCGTTGCACAGGGTTGGTCAGGAATCGGTGGCCAAACTACCCATTTGGATAATAATGTCGATACGATACCGAGACGCAAACCAGAATCTAGCTCACTGAGCACGGTATGAAACCGAAATGCTGAACACTGAGGGGTACTGTCAGGCTCTTCCAGGCGAGAGCCAGCAATACCAACCTGGGGATGGTCACTCATAAACTCCACCAGGGTTTTGATCGCCCTAGGACGAACAATGGTGTCTGGATTGAGCAACAACACATAATCCGGTGGCTGATTAGACTTCAGGGCTGGGCGGATCACAGCATTATTGCCAAAGGCAAATCCACCATTGTGGTCTAGTGCCATCACCGATGCCCAACTACCCCAGTTTTCCTTTGCGATCGCATTTTTAATCGCAACAGCCGATCCATCCCCAGAGGCATTATCTGCTACTACCACCCGAGTATTCGATAAACCTGGCATTTCATCCGCTAGAGAGCGTAAGCAGTCTATAGTTAGACTAGGAGTTTTGTAGTTAACAATTACTATAAGTAAAGAATTTAGCGTATTGTTTTTTACTTCATTAGACATAACTAAGTTTGGCTGATTATTTTATTAGTTAAATTTTTTATAAAAGGCAACAGGGAACAGGGAACAGGGAGTAGGGAGTAGGGAATCGGGCGTAGGGCGTAGGGCTTAGGGCGTAGGGC
>WTKN01000203.1 GCA_011524395.1 Moorena sp. SS36440bin_2 | reverse complement strand
GCTCCTTAACCCCCACCTGAACGAGGTGGGGGAATGCGTCGCATTTTTGTTCAAAGCCGCTACTGTTTGAGTATGGGAAACATTTCCAGGACTTACTTCCGATAGTGGTTTCAAGTCCAAGATAGCATTGCCCTCCCCAGAAAACCCTTCGTTGAGTTTAATCACAATCTTGTTCAGTTGCGGTTGCCTGTGCCATAACTGAGCTGTTGCTTCGACTAAATCATCAACACTCGAGACTAACTCACTGCCGTCGGGATGGGGGACACCACTATCAGCAAAAATTTGCCGACTACCACTCTTGGTACCCCAATAAAGCAAATCTGGGTCTGGGGCAAGTAGGGGTAAGTTCAATTTTAAGGATATCTGATACTTTTAACCCGGACAAACCATGACATCATAGACATTGCTGTCTATGGTGTCAGATACGCTGAGTACTACATCCCCAAGATTGTTGAGGAAGGTGGTATCCCACATCGCCTTCAGGAAAATCCCGACGGCTCCATTGAAATCTCTAGGGATTTCGTATCGGCAACGTGGACATTGAAAATTCATAGAACTACCAAGTTTTCTATGAATGTGTCCGCACTTTGTACAAGTCTTGGAGGTATATTCCTCTGTTATCCTCACTAATTTGGAACCATAACGGTTGCACAAATGCTCTAAAATCTGAGAGAACTGATAAAAAGCCCACGTCATCATCGCCCTAGCTGTCTGGCTTTTTAGTTTTCGCTTCTTTTTGACAACCATCTGCGACGTCTCAAAGGTAGGTAAGACGATCACATCGTAGTTTCTTGCCAAAAACGATGCTACTTGTTTATGCAATTCAGTTCTCAGACTTCTGATCTTAGTTCTGAGTCTTTCCATAGCTATCCTTAGCTTGTATCGGCGACGTTTGTGTGTGCGTCCTTTTGATTTGTCATGCTCACTTTTTAACTTATCTAGATGCGAACAAAGTTTAGCTATTCTCTGAAAATCATTATTTGCGAACTCCAAGAAATCCGTGCCGTCAAACCCAGTCATGAACGTCCTAACTCCAGGATCTAAAGCTATCACTTTCTTGGTTTCAGTAGGCTCAATGTCAAACTCTACTGGAAAGTGCGCGAACCATCTCCCTTTGTTATAAGTAAGTTCAGTAGAACCATCAGTTAGTACACAGAAATCCTGACCTTTGAATTCGGGTTTTGGCAGATGTTTGGTCGTAGAAACCATCCACCGGCCAGCCTTGTAAGCCGTAGGGTCAAACTGGATCGTCAGATGATGATCTCGCACGCTACGAAATTTAGCTATTTTTAATCCAGCTTGTGGGTTTGGCACAAGGTTCTTCCCTTTCCCAACAGACTTCGGTTGTTTGGCGGTCTCTTTCCACGCCGTATAAGCCTCCATTGAAGCGTTATCTAAAATTTTGGAGACATTTAAATCTCTGCACCACTGCGGAATAAGTCCGGATTGTTTCAACCAAGTTCTAAAGCCATGTTTTCCTCCTTTCTTTCCGACTTTTGTGTACCCCTGGTTCCGATTGAGCTGCTCGATCGATATGTTATAAACCTTGCGAACAGCAGAAACCCATTTTTTCCAGATCTTCTCAAGTTCTTTGCTTGGGTAAACTTGGTAACTCACTGTCTTCAAGAATTTTTCCCTTGTACTTCCTGAGTCCGTAGAGCCTACAACTGAAGACGTGGATAATTGCGAGAACATCTTCAACCATCTCTTGTTCTGGGCTGAGGTTCTTTTCGTCGAGAACCAATATTTTAGTTTTGAATTTAGAGCACAACCATGAGATAAGATCGAATCCAAAGCGACAGAGCCGATCTTTGTGGGCAACGACAATATACTTGCAAGTGCCGCTGAGAACTCTGTCCAATAGGGAGTGAAGACCTTTTCTTTTGAAGTTGAGACCGCTGCCGATGTCTCGGATGACTTCTGCGTCTGGGTAACGAGACTTAAGAAACTGTACTTGTTGATCGAGATCATCTCTTTGAGAGCGGCTTGAAACCCTTGCATATAGGATTGTTGCTCTTTCGTCTCTATCTGTTTTTTTTGTTGAAATAGAGACAACTGAGTCAAGATTGTATCTTCTTTGTCCTCCAGGGGTTTTAATTCCTTGGATTTTGCCTTCGTCAAGCCACCTTTCAAGTGTCCTGGTACTGACCCCGAGCCTGGTAGCAGCGACTCGGGGAGGAACATATTTAATTTGTTCATTCATTGACACATCTTGTTCAGTAAAGTTAGATTATCCAACAAGATGTCAGAAAATGTCAAATATGTCGGAAAAAATATTTATCAGGACGTAACTCCCGCTCTAGATGAGTAGAGTTGTAACAAGACATGTAAGACTTTCCTGGATGCAAGGCTTGACGAATCCGCTTCATCAACCGGGGACGTTCTAGAATCTTTTGACTGAGGGGCTTGAGGGAAGCATCATAAGTGGAAAACAACAGTAAGCGATCGCGTGCATGGGAGAACGGAATTCCTGGCAGAAGCTGCAAGTAGTAATCAATCACAATCGGTGGCAACGGCACAGCGGTAACATAAATTAACCGTGTGTAAGGGTTGCGCAGACGAATTAGGGAAAATAATAACCGTTCTTCGTAGTGCAAAAAACCCTCAACTTTCAGCAGTTCCCGTTGGTCAACACTGACAGAAGGTACTACCAGAATATCGTGCTCGTCTTGGTCAAATTGATCACTACTCTGCCAGCGATCGCGTAATTGGTGCTGTAGTTGCTGAAACCTTGACCCTTGTCCAGAGAAAGAATCCTTCACATTGTCCATTGTTTTTGAATGTGGTAGCTATAGCGCTGTACCCAGGGAATCGGGAATCGGGAATCGGGAATGAAAAACCTTTGAATAGCTTAAGTCTCTAGCTCCTCTACGGATTTCGGAACACCAGCAGTCAATACTTCATTCCCTGACTCAGTCACTAACACATCATCCTCAATCCGAATCCCAATCCCGCGCCACCGCTGATCAATAGCTGGCTGACCTTCTATTGGCTCAGTATCAGGACCAATATAAAGTCCTGGTTCCACAGTTACTACATTACCGGGCTGGAAAACCTGCCAGTTTTCCCCCTGCTTGTAGCCTCCACTGTCATGGACATCCAATCCCAGCCAGTGACCAGTGCGGTGCATATATAGATGTTTATATTTCTCCTCTTTAATAATTTCCTCACTATCACCGGCCAGGAGTCCCAAATCGATTAACCCTTCCACTAGGATTTTCACAGCGGTGTCATGAAATTGATTATAGGGATTCCCTGGTTTAACTTGTGCGATCGCATTCAACTGTGCCTTCAATACCAGGTCATACAGAATTTTCTGCTCTGGGGTAAACTTACCACCCACTGGAAATGTCCGAGTAATATCAGCGTTATAATACCCATAAGAACAACCAGCATCAATCAGTAGTAAATCCCCGTCTTGCATCTGTCGATTGTTCTCGGTATAGTGTAGGACGCAGCTATTTGGACCAGATGCTACTATGCTCGGGTAAGCCGGTCCGATGGCACCTCGTCGCCGAAAATCATGTTCTAGCTCTGCCTGCACTTCATATTCATAACGTCCAGGTTGAGTAAATGCTCTAGCATGGTTATGGGCGTCCACAGAGATTTCTATAGCTTGACGCATCAACTTCAATTCCGTAGTACTCTTAACCCGGCGCATCCCATAGAGAATTAAGTTAGTCGATTCGAGAGCCATCGGTCCGGTGCCGTTTTTAGGATAAAGCGCCATCAACCTTTGCCAGTGTTTTAGGATGGTATTATTGAAGGGTTTATCCCGTCCCAAGTGGTAATAAATTCGATCGGCCTTTTCTAAATACTGAGGTAGCTTCTCATTCAACTCAGTAATCGGATAGGTCTCATCGGCTCCAAATTTTTCTTTTGCTGCTTCGACGCCTATCCGATAGCCTGTCCAGACTTCTTTCTCTGGTTCTTTAGGTTGCACAAACAGGACAAATCGATGTTCTTCGTGATGGGGCGCTAGTACAATGACGGCTTCTGATTCATTGAAACCTGTCAAGTAAAAAAAATCGCTATCCTGTCGGAAATTATATTCCACAGTATTATGCATAATGGCAACCGGGGCGCTCCGAAAGATTGCGGTCCCGTTGCCAATCTTACTCATCAACTGTTCACGACGCTTTTTATATTCGGTTTGTGGAATCATCCTTAGTTATTCATTAGTTGTTAGCTATATTTCTTTTTACCCCAATTCAACCTATATATAACCAGTTAATGGCAGTTTTACCCTATAGGTTGTACCAACTCCGACTTGACTAGTTAAGGTAATTTGACCACGATGCAAATCCACAAACTTGCGGATCATGCCTAACCCCATTCCTGAAGAAGACATAGAACCAATATTACTAGCTCGAAAAAAGGCTTCAAATAATTGTCCCTGACTTTCGGGCATAATTCCACGGCCTTGGTCTTTTACCTGGAACACAATTTGGTTATCTTCACAAAACATTTCCAAAGCAATCATACTACCTTTCAAGGAGTACTGAGTTGCTAAGGTCAGCAAATTGCTCAAAATTTGCCGTAGGATTTGTTCATCCAGCTCAACTAGGCCAGGGGAATCCTGAGGAAAAAACTCAATACTATAGCGCTTTCCCACAATCATTTGCTGCTCTTTGACTAAACTGTGGCATAAGTCAACCACATCTACGGGCAAACAGTTGAGCTGGAGTTCACCCGATTCAGCCTTGCTTAAGGTCAGAACATCCTCCATAATTCGAGTCATTCGCATCACTGATGATTGAATCCGATACAAGTTTCTTTCTTGTTTGTAGGGTGACAACTTAGACCCGTATTTTTGTAGGAGTTCAGCAGCTGTTAATATAATCGATAGGGGAGTACGAAACTCATGGGAAATCCTAGCAATTAGGTCAGATTTCAGTTCCCCTAGTTCTTGTATTGTAGACAATAGTTGACCCGTTTTAGCTTCAGATAGTATGTTAGTGCCAGAATTTCCTGGCAATTTTACTCTTTCTACTGCCAATAATTCTGGTTTTTGCTGTTTACTGATATTCCACAGCACAAGAACTACACCCTTGATGCTACCATCTTCTTGTGTAATGGGGGAAGCACTATTTCCCACCGGAATCTTGCGACCGTCTTTGGGAATCAAACCTATGCCCTGATCCCTGGAAATGACCCTTTCTTCCTGAAGCACTTCCATGACTGGGTTTTGGAGTGGGTCATCAGTGAGTTCGTCTACAATTTGAATCACATCTGTAATGCTTTGCCCAGACGCTTCTGCTACTGTCCAGCCAGTGAGGGTTGCAGCTGCCGGGTTCATGTAGGTGATTGCTCCTGTTTCATTGGTAGCAATCACGGCATCATTAGTGGAGCTGAGTATTGTTGCTAGCACATCCTGCTGTTTGACTAACTCTTTTTCCAACTGGTGCCGATAGAGAGCCGTTTCAATTACTACCCGCAATTCCCGTTCGTTAAATGGTTTGATCAGATACCCGAACGGTGCTGTCTTCTTCGCTCGGGCTAGGGTAGTCTCATCAGAGTGGGCTGTCAAATAGACTACCGGAATCTGGAATTGCTCCCGAATACGCTGAGCAGCAGTTATGCCATCTATATCGTTTGGATCTAAGGTAATATCCATCAGGACTAAATCAGGCTGGTTATTGGCAGTGCTGCTGATAGCGCCCGTGCCAGAGGTGACGCTATCGGTTACGGTATATCCCAACTGTATGAGCTGTTCAGCAATAACTTCAGCTGTGATCGCTTCATCTTCAACCACTAAGATGTTTATTTGTGACATTTATTAGTTATAAAATTGCTTTTAAAGTTACCTTGGGTTGTCCCTTGTTTTAACCTAAAAGCCAAGTCAGTTTGCTCTCCGTACGTTGATAATTTTTTTTTATTTTGTTTTACTGGTTAGTTAACTGCCTCACAACATGATATTTCTATATCACAATTCGAGGTGGGTCTTGAAAAATTTTCTAATGCTTTAAGCTTGTTTAAATAAGTTTAATTTTTTTTTTTACTTTAGGAAAATTTAATTTTAAACATAACACCATGACTTGTATCTAACTCAACCTCACCTTTGAGTTGCTTAGTGGCTAGGGTATGGACTAACCTTAGACCGAGGGTCTTGGGGTTAGCTAAATCTATACCTTCTCGGATGCCAAGACCATTGTCACTGACCATCAGTTCAAAATAGTTATCCTCACAGCACTTAAAGTCAACAACAATTTCACCGCCATCTCCTTCTGGAAAAGCGTGTTTGAGGGCATTGGAGACTAATTCATTAATAATGAAACCACAGGGAATGGCTCTGTCGATATCCATAAATATCTTAACAAGATTAACCTTAATCCTAGGGGGATGATTACTACAGGTGTAAGATCCTAATAAGTCCTCAGTCAGAGATTGAATATAATCTTGGAAGTCAATCTGGCTCAGGTTATTATATCCATAAAATTTATCATGGATTAATGCCATGACTTGGAGACGATTGCGGCTTTCACAGAGGATTTCCAGGATACTTTCATCATCTATATATCGAGATTGAAGGTAAAGGATTCCTGAGACAATTTGTAAATTGTTCTTGACCCGATGGTGAATCTCTTTAAGCAGTATGTCCTTGTTTTGGGCTTCTAGAGTTGCTGCTTCTGCTCTGATGCGATCGCTAATATCTCGACCTTCTAGGATTAACAACACTATATTTCCGTTCTCATCCCGCAACGGTTTCACCGAAAAATCAATCGTGAGCACTTGACCCTGTAACCCTAGCACCGACCCTTGATAACTGACACACTCACCGGTAGCTGCTTGAGCGATTGGCCTACGGCCAGGCTTCGCGATCGCATTTTTTAAACAATTCTCGGTTTGAGTAGACTGTGTCCACCATTGGATTTGCCAGAAGGGCTTACCCACAATCTGTGAGCGAGTTAATCCGCTAAAGTCAAGGGCAGTTTGGTTGGCTTCGAGCAAGGTACCATCTGGTTGCAGCAGCCATGTAAATTGTCTGGTCTGGTCAAAGATGGCGTGAAATTTCCGCTCACTCTCTGCCAAAGCTTCCTCGACTTGCTTGGTTTTGGTAATGTCAGTGACAATACCATCAATGCGTATGGGGTAGCCATGGGCATCGGTGTGAATTTGGACGTGATCACGAATCCAGCGCACCTGCCCATCAGACCGCACGATTCGATATTCTAAGTCTTGATCGTCAATTGCCAGAAGTGATTGGGGTGACAACGGCAATGAGTTATTTTTGAAAAAGTTTCGCTTCTGCTGAACTCGTTCTCTGTCTTCTGGGTGGATTACCTCTAGCCAAAGATTTGAGTTACCTAAAAAATCGGATATGCTATAACCATAAAGATTATTCACAGCGGAGTTTAGGTAAAGCAGTGTGGAGGTTTGGGGGCGCACGGACCAAACCACATCCTCAAGGTAACTCAAAATACTTTCGAGTCGATTTTGGCTTAACTGTAATGCTAATTCGTTTTTTCCGAGAGCCTCTTGAGCCAGAATGCGTCCGCGAATCTCCTTGGCTAGTCTAGAATTAACAGTTAACAGTTCAGCGGTGCGTTGTTCAATCCGTCGTTCTAGCTCAAAGCTGGCTTGTCGCAACTTTTGGATCAGCTTCTGGTTCTGGTCTTTTATCCAGCCGAGCCACACAGCCAGTAAGACCACTACTATAATCCCCAAACTCACCTCTACTGAACCCCCGGTTAAACTCGGTGGACCAAAGTGAACAGCAGAGGCATAGATCAGGTAAATTGCCCATACTGTGGCACTGGTAACTCCAGCAAGTAATCCGTCGATACTAGCAGTTAGGGCAACAGCAAAGATAAGAAGTAAAAAGGGAGTTGGAACAATAAACCCAAACTGGCGTAGGGTTTCAATCCAGAAAATCATGCCTACAACTGCCACTCCACCAGTCCAGAAAGGCGGCTGCAGTCTGGGTAAGGGGCTAGGCAAGCGCATTTAGAAGTTGTAGTTGTAACTCATTAGTTGAATCACTGACCCATCCTGGGATAAATCCCCTGAGCTAATCCTAATGGTATCGTTTTTGGCACGGCGTATTGGTGTGTCCTTCATCAATGTTAAGAACTCCTCCACTGGTAAAATATCACACTGTTCGGCATCAGCCGCCTTGGTTCGGAAATGAGTAGGAATCATTATCTTTGCCTTAAGGAAATCAAATGCCTGTTTAGCTTCTTGAGGGTTGTAGGCTTTCGGTCCCCCTCCCACTGGAATTAACGCTAAATCAGGACGCCCGATCAGAATTTTCTGCTCAATATCTAGAGGGGCTGCTGCTCCTCCCAGATGTAGAATATTGATACCGTTTTGAGTCCATTTCCAAGCAACATTATTACCAAAGCGACGTCCACCGACTCGGTCGTGAGGAATACTAATTCCCTCGAATTTTAGCCCATTTGCTTGAAAAATACCCGGTTCAAAGAGGAGCCGGGGACTGCCCGGTATGCCTTCCGCTGCTCCTTCATCTAGTAGTAGGCTACTGATTAAGACTAAATCTGCCTCTACTTTTGGTGAGTTATATCTAGCCGTACACCCAATGGTTTGGAATGGGTTGACTAAAACTCGCACACCACCCCCAGTAAATAAAAAGCAGGTATGACCAAGCCACTTTACTGTCAATACATTGCGTGATGGCTGTGCTTGGTAAGAACTGAGTCCAGAAGCTAAGCCGGTTGAAAGAGTTGTGAGTACACCGGCACTCACATAGCGCATCAACTGTCGCCGTTTCATGGTTTGTTGGAAACAAGTTTATGTTCAGGGAGATATAGAGAGAGTACCAGATGCTGGCAGCGATTCTAAGAAGTTTTTTAGAAGTTGCTTACCAGAAGAGGTCAAAATGCTCTCTGGATGAAATTGGACGCCTTCTATGTGTGTATAGTTCCGATGTCTAACTCCCATAATTGTGCCATCATCTACCCAAGCCGTGATTTCTAAGACATCAGGAAAGCTACTACGGTCAATAACTAAGCTATGGTATCGAGTCGCTGTGAAAGGATTGGGTAATCCCCGAAAAACCCCAACCCCACTGTGATGAATCTCTGAGGTTTTGCCATGCATCAATACTGGTGCCGAAACAATTTTCCCGTCAAACACCTGACCTAAGGCTTGATGACCCAAACACACCCCTAGAATGGGTAGATTTGAACCCAAATTGCTGTATATAGCACCTGATATGCCAGCATTTTCTGGACGTCCTGGTCCTGGAGAAATCACTACCCCATCTGGGTTAAGCTGGCGAATTTTTTCTATATCTATTTTATCATTACGATAGACCTGAATCTCTGATGCTACAGGTAATTGGGTACCCAATTCTCCTAGGTACTGTACTAAGTTGTAGGTAAAGCTGTCGTAGTTATCAATGACAAGAATCATGATCGGTTACTCCCGATTGACCATAGGTTGCAGGTTATAGATTATAGGTTAGCGCTTAATTGAACTCTGCCCTGGTTTTAAGCTCAGTATTCCAATTATAATTGAGAATATTTCTTCTGTATCCCTAGGAATAGTATGACTTTGAATAGTTTTAGCAATGTGCTTCCGTTTCCTATCAAGGGTTCCAAATTTCCAAATATCCCCTAGAGTCACAGCACCATAGAGGACTTCAATAGATTCGCTCTCTTCATATTTATCTAAAGCAATTAGTTCGGCTGCTAACTGGTTAAAACCACCATCAATATCTTTCTTTTTTGCTTCTATAATAATCAGATTTTGGTTACTTTTTAATAAGTAGTCTAGGGCTCCCCCTAGCTGATCGTTAATGTCTAGGGGATACTCAACATTGACTTTAACTGGAAGCAGCTTAGCAATTTCCAGGATTAGTGGGGCAATCATAAATTCCCGTTTGGCAATTTCCGAGGTAATGCTTATTTTGGGAATAATAGTGTAGTAGGTATGGTTGAGCTGTTGAATGATATCTAGGTCATAATTGGTAGACTTCGGGAGGTCAATTACTTCAATGGCGAAGGAGTATCCAAACTCACTAACAATTTCCTCAGTGGGATTGGTCATCGCAAAATAGTCACTAAATGTATACTTTCGGTTTTCTTTGAATATCGATTTTTTCATAAGTTATTTTTTTAGCTGATGCGCTACCTCACAGGCTAGAAGCCTGTGCCACGCACGCGTGCGCGTTCAGTTACCAGTTATAAGCAGTCAGCTATCAGCGGTCAGCCTATGGGCTACGGGCATAAGCTAACTGCTGACTGGTGAATGCTTACTGTTAAATTGTAGTCAAATCTTGATTTTCGGGAATTGGTAAGTATTTATATTTATTATTGGCTGTTAAGAGCGATTGGCCTTCGGCCATTAATCTCACGCTCCCCGATCCCTCGGGTGAGACGTGAGGCACCTGTTCAATGCTAAACTTCGCTCAAAGCCTTGCTATTCAATCAATTTACTCCAAGTTTGTGGTCCAACAATACCATCAGCCGTTAAACCCTTTTGTTCCTGAAATCTGATCACAGCACTTGCGGTGCCTGAACCAAATATACCATCTGCCTGAGTTCCCACCCGACGTTGGAGATATTTTACCGTGGTACCTGCAGCATGATTAGGTCTAAGTATGGGTTGCTCAAGAATCTGATTAATAGTCTGCCATGTCGTCGAGTCACCAATACCAGTTTGGTTAATTCCTACAATAGCTTGAAATGTTTTTATTGCTGCGATAGTCGCCTGACCAAGAGATCCATCTTCTACTAATGGCTGACCAGCAGGACTTTTGATTTTTAAGCGATTAAGAGATTTTTGTAATTCTAGCACATTATCGTCAGAGGAAGATTTAGTAGTTGGTGGCTCTTCTCCTGTTAATCCTTTAACAATTGCATTAGCCAATGCTTCTGGATCGTAGAGTTCCATATCTTTCTGGGAATCACAAAAGCAGCTTTCTATCAGAATTGCTGGCATATTGGTATATCGAAGGACATATAAATGAGAGCCATTTTTAACCTTTCTATTGAAGTAACCCAACTCGACTATTTTTTCTAAAACTGGCTGGGCAATTTTTTTGGCAGTATCACTAATCGCAAATACTTCTACCCCATTAGCTTGACCATTAAACCCATTAAAATGAATTGAAACAAACTGATCAACTCGATTAGCATTGGCAATATTGCACCGTTGCCGCAGCGAGCTACCCAAAGTACTCGCACTTTTAGGCTTGCATTCAACTACCTGATGTCCTAAGTCTCTCAATTTTGAAATTACTCTCGTTCCCACGTCCCTTGTCATTTCATCTTCTACTCTGATACCTTGAGCTCCTGTATCAGCGGGCAAGTTGTGACCAATATCAATTCCGTATTTCATGATACCTTCTTAATCTCTCTAATTAGCCCTTTTATCCAATTCTCTTCTATGTTAGTCCATGTAAGCCAAGGGTGCTTAACAAAATTTAATAAACTGCTACTAAATGGAACACTCACACTGAACACTTGTTTTTTTCTAAATTGATCCGGATCAAGAAACCTTAAGGAATAACATCATAGGACTTTAAATTATTGTCCTATAATATCAAGTCCGGTTAACTAGCCATAATCAAGAAAATTGATGGGGAGATAGGGAGATGGAGAGATGGGGAGATAGGGAGATTTTTATTAAAGGGTAATTATCCGCAGATGCTATCATAAGCAATTGTTCTGAACTTTAATCTGAACTTTAACTTGAACCTTGAGCACAGCATAAAGTAATGGGCAATAGGAAATTGGCTTAGAATTCCCCATTACCCATTACCTTGTCCCAAATTACCAACTAACTAGCTGTAGCCTTATTTTGCTGTAGCCTTTGGGGTTGTTGATAGTAAAACCCAGGCTTTTAGATTGCTACAATGCTACAATTGAACAGTCACTGTCTTGACTTCAGTGTATTGCTGCAAGCCATACTCCCCAAGTTCACGACCAATGCCAGACTGTTTGAAACCACCGAAGGGAGCTGCGGCATCAAACACATCGTAGCAATTTACCCAGACAGTACCAGCACGGACATTGTTTGCGATCGCATGAGCTTTAGTAATATCCTGAGTCCACACGGCTGCGGCTAAGCCATACATAGTATCGTTTGCCCGCTTAATCACTTCATCCATATCTTTGAACTTAATAATGCTCATCACTGGTCCAAAGATTTCTTCTTGGGCAATCTTCATTTGGTCTTGGACATCAACAAACACTGTCGGTTCGATGAAGTAACCGCGATCGCCAACTCGACCACCACCACACAACATCTGAGCTCCTTCCTGCTGACCAGACTCAATATAGCTCATCACCTTATTGAACTGTTCGAGATCTACCTGGGGACCCTGTTCTGTGTTGGCATCAAACGGGTCACCAACTGTGCGATTTTGCGCCCGTTTCACACACTTGTCTACAAACTCGTCATAGCACTTTTCTTCCACAAACAGCCGGGAACCAGCACAACAGCACTGTCCTTGGTTAAAAAACAGGGCAAAGTGAGCGCCCTCAATGCTTTTATCCATGTCAGCATCAGCAAAGACAATGTTAGGACTCTTACCACCAAGTTCTAGAGTGACCCGCTTGAGATTACTTTTAGCAGCAGCTTCCATAATTAGATGCCCTACCTCGGTCGAGCCGGTAAAGGCAACTTTATCGATATCCATATGATGTGAGATCGCAGCCCCAGCGGTTGGTCCATAGCCTGAAAGAAGATTCACTACACCAGGAGGGAAACCTGCTTCGATAATCAGTTCACCGATCCGCAACGCTGATAAAGGAGTCTGTTCCGCCGTTTTCATCACCACGGTGTTACCAGCTGCCAATGCTGGACCTAACTTCCAAGCTTGCATCAACAGTGGAAAGTTCCAAGGAATAATCTGACCAACCACTCCCACCGGTTCATGGCGCGTGTAGCAGAAGTAGGGTCCGTTGATGGGAATTGTTTTGCCTTGAATCTTATCTGCCCACCCAGCATAGTACCGATAGCAAGCAATGACTAAAGACACATCTGCATTAAACGAATCACGATAGGGCTTCCCATTGTCTAGGGTTTCCAGCCGTGCTATTTCTTCCTTGTTTGCTTCGATTAAGTCAGCTAGCTTGTAGAGTAACTCCCCCCGCTGGGTGGCCGACATTTTCGGCCAGTCTCCACTGGTAAAGGCTGTCCTAGCCGCCACTACTGCTTTATCAACGTCTGGGGCATCAGCCTCAGCCACATCACAGATCACCTCTCCTGTCGCAGGGTTAATCGTCTCAAATCGTTTCCCAGAGACGCTCTCTACCCATTCGTTGTTAATCAGCAGCTGAGTTGGACCGATTTTGACCGTTGTCTGTGGTGTTGTCTTTGGTGTAGGGGCAGTGACCATAATAGTCTTATGTCGTTAAGTTGATTTTTTATGACATTCTCAATTCTAATGGTGGATTGTCAACTGAAAATTCAACTAAAACTATATATTTTATTAATATTTTATTACCTAGTGTTAATTCAAATTAAAGTTTTGCTTAATTTTGTTAACACTTTAACTATAGCACCCCTAAATATCCCTATGGTAATATCTATAGGGGTTATGATATTAATGAGGTTGTATACATCTATGATTTTACCTTTTCCCTGTTCCAGATTTTCTATTACCTAAAATCAAAAACTTGTGTACCTAAACTATTTGATTTTTTTATAAAATCTATAAAATAATACTATTCAATCACCCATGACCAATGTTTGGCTGAACTCCATAAGTTTTAAACTTTTCTATAACTATTTCCATTTCTTCCTCACTCAATAATTGAGGTTCTCCATAAATCTTGTTAACGCTGAGGATTTTAATATACATTTCAGCCAAGGTTTCTAACTCTTGGGCAACTTTCAGAGCGTGCCTTAAATCTTTACCACAGGCAATCATACCATGATTTTTTAACAAACAGGCAAGGGAATTTTCCAATGCTTTTAGGGCGTTGTTGCTAAGTTCTTGAGTACCAAAGGTAGCATAATCAGCTACCTTTATACTGCTCCCACCTGTCCTAGCCACCATATAATGAAAGCTGGGTATAGCTATACCCATACAAGCCAATGCTGTAGCATGGATGCTATGAGTATGGACAATAGCATTGACATCAGTTCGATTTAAAAGTATGTCATAGTGAAATCGCCATTCACTGCTGGGTAAATAATGATTATTCTCAACAAATACAGGTTCTTTGTCTTTGCCGAAGTAAATTTTGCATAGTTTCTCAGGAGTTAGGTCTTCGTAGTCTAGTCCACTGGGGGTGATTGCTATTGCCTCACCGATACTGTCTCTAACCCTGACACTCACATTACCACTGGTACCTTGATTGATCCCAAGACTGTTCATGGTAAGACAGGTATCAATGATCTGCTGGGCGGTTATGGTTTCAACAGGGATTGACGTGATGATCATACTAAGTTGCACCTGATCCGGCAATTTGGATACTTTCTCAACAATCCTATCGCCCTTGAGCACCACACGGATATAACAATCCTAATGCCTAGGTGAACAATACTTCCCTAGTTAGTTAATTTGAGTTCCGAACTGTCACTGTTCACGAATAATAAGAGATTGCTATAAACACCGATACACAGATAATCCAAGTCAATCTTAATCTTTTTATCCGTATTCTTACCATTGCTACAATCACAATCAATTGCTATGGCTATACATAGCAATTAATTTATTGACAATAACACGGCATACTATTCTTCAAGACCGACCCGTGGCCAATTTAATTCTTAATGGTAAGAGCGCACCTAAGAATTTTTACCCTCCTGCCCCTCTTTCTCCTCTTAACCATATTCCCCATCTTCCTGCTCTTCCGCTGTTTTACAACTAAAATCGGATGGCTAGAGCATGAATTCAAGCCGAGGCACACTCAACAACAAAAGTCGCCTATCACTATGGCAAAAGCAATAGGCGACTAACTCCTCTCTATGGATTAGATAATTACATCAATTAGGTAACATTGGCAACAACGGATTGGGACTTGAGCAGATAAGCGATCAGCTGTTTGGCTCTTTGACAGTAGCTTGAACATCCACGCTCTGAACACCTTCAACCTGGATTGCCAAAGGTGCAATCTGACTCAATTGATCATCAGACGAGACTTTTCCTGAGATAGTCACAATTCCCTCTGCGGCTTCAACTTCCAACTGGCTATTGGGGAGATTGGTTGCCAAATTATTAAGTACTAAACTGGCTAGTTGCTGATCTTGATCAAGGTTTTCTAAGTTACCCAAGGCTTGATTTTGCTCTTGAGTAGTTCCAAGGTTCGACTCGATTTCCTGTTGGGTTCCTTGGAGCATAGCATCGCCTTGATTTCCTTCAGGCTTTAAGGTGACTAGTTCTTCATCGTTTTTATCTATAGAGTAGGAGGCTTCATCACTTGTTTTAGCTTCATCGCAAGCAGCAGCACCAAACAGAATCACTCCACCTAGTAAAATTGGCATCAACTTATTCATCTTTACTTTCTCCTTGTTCTATCCTTGTATTTGCTAAATCGAGTCCGGTTGATTACTTATTGTTCAGGCAAAGTGCTTGGCATGACTCCTGTTGGTTCTGGTTCCGATTGAGCATGAGATCTTGAGGGAAGAATTACATGGTCAACAACATGAATAATGCCGTTATCAGCTTTAATATCTGCTTGAGTTACCTGGGCATTGTTGATACTAACATTACCGTCTTCACCCACTTGTACTGTCAATGATTTTCCAGCCATAGTGGTAATTTCTCCGGACTGGATTTCACTGCTAGGAACTGCACCACTTACAACATGATACTTTAGCAGCTGTAGCAGTACTTCTTTGTTTTCTGGTTGTAGTAGACTCTCTAAAGTATTTGCTGGCAGTGCAGCAAAAGCATCATTGGTGGGAGCAAAAACCGTGTAGGGTCCTTCACCTGCTAAGGTTTCCGTTAAGCCCGCTGCCTCAAGTGCTTTGACAAGGGTTTGGAATTGATCATTGCTCGCAGCTTGCTCTACTAGGTTACTGGTTGTAGATTCAGTGTCAGTAGTAGCTGGCATTTCTACCTTTTCACCCTCTTGAAGGGGTTTGCTCAAGGAATCGGGAGCGCTTTCTACCATAGACTCATTCATAGACTCAGTTGCACCATTGAGAGCATCTTTAACTGAGTTTTCTGTTTTTTCTTGCGCTATTGCCGGGAAACTAATCAGAGCACTTAATCCCAGAATACCTGTTAGCAACTTAATGCGAGTTTTCATTTAGATCATCTCTCCTGAATGCTAGGTATGCTTAACGCTTTCCAACTAAACGGCTTCATAGTTTGAGATTATTACCCAAAAGTAAAAAAGTCGGTAAGGAAGTTATAAATTAGGGAGTAGGGAGTAGGGAGTAGGGAGCGGTGCGACCCGTGGCGAATTTAATTACGGGTTAAGCGCACGCCCTGGGAATATCCCATCAAAGATTCTCACAATTCATTCCTAAACGGATCCCTATATAATTATTTGAAAGAAAAATCCCAACCTAGAAGCTATTTTCCTAAACCAGCGGTAAACGTATCTCAAAGCAGCTACCAACCCCAACCTGAGACGTAAGGGTGATTTTTCCCCCATGACTGTGAGTGATTGCTTTAGCGATCGCAAGTCCCAACCCCGTACCCCTCTCTCGGCGAGAACGAGCTTTATCCGCACGCCAGAAGCGATCAAACACAAACGGCTGATGTTCAGGAGCAATACCAATGCCAGTATCCTGAATCATGACCAGGGCACAGCGATTCTGTTTGCCAACAGTAAGAACCACTTTTCCTTTAGGGGGTGTGTATTGCAGGGCATTCTCTAGCAAGTTGGAAAATAAACGGGTCAGTTGCCCTTCATCCCCAATTACAGACACTGTTGTCAGGCACTTATATTCCAAGGTAATCTGCTTATCTTGAGCAAAGGATTCTAACAATTCCACCACATTCTGCAAAACTGTATTGAGGGAAATTGGGACTGACTTTCGGGTCGGGATTGACAAGGCTGCATCAGTGCGAGCTAAAAATAGTAAATCTTCTGCTAAGTAGCTCATCTGATCTGTAGCGCTAGCAATAGCCACTAACTTCTTAGCATCCTTGGGATGAATTCGCTCAGGATGATTTCGCATCACATCCACAGAGGCTTTAATGGCTGTCAGAGGACTGCGCAATTCATGGGAAGCATCAGCAGTAAACTGTTTAAGCTGCTTAAAACTTTGCTCAATTGGCTCAAGAGCTTTCTGGGTCAGCCAAAGTCCACCGATACCAACAAACCCTAGAGCGATCATTCCTCCCATTCCTAATCCCCAAAATAGTTGGCTTTGGACAATTTCTACATCCTCTGTGGATTGACTGGCTCGAATATAGCCCTCTAGGGATGGCTGGCTTGGTTTCGAGGTGTCTTTAAAGACAGAAATTGTAAAGGTTCTAATTGGTTCTGATGTCTCGGGGAGTTCTAGAGTCCACGAACCCAGTTTTGGTGGGAAAGTCAACACAATGGCACCTCGCCTTGCCAATAGTTTACCCTTAGCATCAAACCATTCTAGGCTTTGTCGGTCTCGGTTAAAGATATCTCGCCAGGGGACTTCATCAACTTGTTCAATGTATTGACTACCTTTCACTTCTACTTCAGTAAATGATGGAGCGGCGGATTGAGCTAAAGTCCGTAATTTTTTGTCAAGTTGCTGGTACAGACTCTGTGTTAAAAAAACATAAACACCCGCACCAAATACACTTAAAATTGCAGCCATTACCATCAGGTAATACAACAGAAGACGCCAGCGTAGACCTTTAAACATCTGGTAAATAGTAATTAATAATTAGTAATATAAAAATTTAAAATGGTTTTTATCAAGGCAAAAGGCAAAAGGCAAAAGGCAAAAGGCAAAAGTCAAAAGGCAAAAGGCAAAAAACGTACAACAGCTTAATCGGTAATTGGTAATTGGTAACTGACCAAACTATACTTGATAGGATTCCTTACTTCAGGAATACCGTCAACATTAAACCTGCCAACCTACCAACCTGCAAAACTGCAACTTTCAAAAGTAACAAATAAATATTGAATTAGGGTTTTTCTTTCAGACGATAACCCAAACCATAGACTGTCTCAATCAAATCAGAGGGAGCTCCTGCTGCATCGAGTTTCTGTCGTAAACCTCGGATATGAGCTTTAACCGTTGCTTCTTCTGGTAGTCGCTCAAAAGACCATAGGTTTTCCAGGATTTGAGCACGGCTAAACACACGGCGAGGATGGCGCAGGAAAAATTCTAGCAGAGCATACTCTTTTGGACTTAGGGATAAGAGGTTATCTTTATAGAAGACTTCACAGGTACTGGGGTCAAGGCGGAGGGAATCCCATTCCAGTACAGGTGGTAAGGTAGTATTTCCCCGGCGCAGTAAGGCTCTAATCCTAGCGGACAACTCCCCTAAATCAAAGGGTTTTATTAGATAATCATCTGCACCAGCATCCAGTCCTAGAATTTTATCACTGATGGTATCCCGAGCCGTCAGCATTAGAATGGGAGTAAGGTCGCCTTGGGAGCGCAACTTGCGGCAAAGGGTAATACCATCAATCTTTGGCAGCATCACATCTAACAAAATTAAATCATAGCTGAAGCTCTCTACTAGTTCCCTACCCTCTTGACCATCATTGGCAACATCCACGACATAATGCTGGTCGGTGAGGTCTTCAGCAAGGGCGTCGGTAATCCGCTCATCATCTTCTACTAGTAAAATCCTCATCTTCAGTACCTCTAACTCTAAATGATTACCTGACTTTTATCTTTGATTATGACGAATTTTTTGACAACTGTATAAAAATTCAGGAGTTTTCCATAACACTGGCAAGATGATTGATAGTAAGTCAGGTTAATCAGTTATCAAATAGTCCCGGTATTTTTGGTAATGGCTTATGGGGAATCGTCAACTACAGCATTGTTAGTTGATATCTATACCAAAGGGAACAGGGAACAGGGAATAGGGAACAGGGAATAGGGAGTAAGGAACAGGAAACCAAATTCTCACAATTTATTTAGCATTTATATAGAAAAAAAGTAATAAAAATAGCAAACTTCTGCTCAGCAATACAGCGCTTTTTGATACTGTTTTCGTCAATTATTTTTCCCTTGTCCAAAGTTCTTTTGTCCGAAGTTGCCGACAACTGCGCCCAAGTCTAATTAATAATTATTCTCAATCCTGCGACGACTTACCCAAGGCCAATGGGAAGGTTAGCCGATCAGTACGATTATGATCAAATATGATCGAAGTGTAAAGAATTATTTCGAGCTGGTTCCATGAAACGGATTGTACTGATAGCAGGATTTGAATCCTTCAACGCTGAGTTGTACCGCAAAGCTGCTGAGTTAGCTAGCTCCCGCTGTCCGGAACTGGATATTAGAGTATTTAGCGATCGCGAAATCACTGCTAACCCTGATACTGTCGATGCTGCCCTCCAAGATGCCCAAGTCTTCTTCGGTAGTCTACTATTCGATTATGACCAAGTGTTATGGTTACGCGATCGCATCCAACACATCCCCATCCGCTTGGTATTCGAGTCAGCTCTAGAACTGATCAGCCTGACTCAAATTGGTCAGTTCAAAATTGGGGATAAACCCAAGGGGATGCCCAAGCCAGTAAAATTCATCCTCGACAAATTCAGCAACGGTCGGGAAGAAGACCGCTTAGCCGGTTATATCAGTTTTTTGAAAATTGGTCCGAAGCTGCTGAAATATATTCCTGCTAGAAAAGTCCAAGACTTGCGCAATTGGCTAATTATCTACGGTTACTGGAATGCTGGTGGTTCAGACAATGTGGCATCTATGTTCTGGACCCTGGCAGAGAAATACTTAGAGCTGAAAGTGGGAGAAATTCCGCCACCAGTGGAAACTCCAAACATGGGGCTACTCCATCCGGACTACGACGGGTATTTTGAATCTCCACGACAATACCTAGAATGGTACAAAAACTTCAAAGTTAAACAATTAAACGTTATTGGGCAAAGCGCTACCACGCCGCTAGATTATCAACACAACCTTAGAGAAAACCCTGTTGTTGGTATTCTGCTTTATCGCAAACATGTAGTTACAAAACAACCTTATATTCCCCAGTTAATTCGCTACTTTGAGGAAGCTGGATTAACTCCTTTACCCATCTTTATCAATGGTGTAGAAGGTCATGTAGCCGTGCGGGATTGGATGACATCTACTTATGAAACCCAACAGCGGCAACTGGATAACGTAGAAACTCCTTCCCTATCTAAAGACGCTGTAGAAGTTGATGCCATTGTTTCTACCATCGGTTTCCCATTGGTAGGGGGTCCAGCTGGTTCTATGGAGGCAGGAAGACAGGTGGCTGTGGCGAAACGTATTCTCACTGCTAAGAATGTCCCTTATTGTATTGCTGCACCCTTATTGATTCAAGATATTTACTCTTGGACAAGACAAGGCATTGGGGGGTTGCAAAGTGTCGTATTATATGCATTGCCGGAATTGGATGGAGCGATTGATACTGTACCCCTAGGTGGTTTAGTCGGAGAAAATATTTATCTGATTCCCGAACGAGTTAAACGACTGACTGGACGGGTCAAGCGTTGGATTCAACTCAGAAAAACCCCACCAGACCAAAGACGAATTGCGATTATTCTCTATGGTTTCCCTCCTGGGTATGGAGCAACAGGAACAGCAGCCTTATTGAATGTACCGCGATCGCTTCTTAAATTCCTCCACGCTCTAAAGAAACAAGGTTACACTGTTGGCGAATTACCAGAAGATGGGGAAGAACTAATCCGCTGGGTGAAAGCAGCAGACGAAGGCTTGAATGGTGACAGCTTGAATGGTGACAGCTTGAATGGTGAATGTTCTAACCAGCAACCAGCAACTAGCAACCAGCAACCAGCAACCACAGTTAACGTTAAAACCCTACAAGAATGGCTAGGCTACTTGCTAACTACCCGTATTGAAAAACAATGGCAATCCTTGACTGGTACAGGAATCAAAACTAATGGGGATGAGTTCGAGATTGGTGGAATTGAGTTAGGAAATGTCTGGATTGGGGTACAACCACCCCTGGGTATTTCTGGAGACCCAATGCGCCTGATGTTTGAGCGAGACTTGACCCCACATCCCCAGTATACTGCCTTTTATAAGTGGTTACAGAATGATTTTGATGCCCATGCGGTGGTGCATTTTGGCATGCATGGCACGGTGGAGTGGTTGCCTGGTTCGCCCCTGGGGAATACGGGGTATTCTTGGTCGGATATTTTGCTAGGAAATATCCCGAATCTATATATCTATGCTGCCAATAATCCTTCAGAGTCAATGTTAGCTAAGCGTCGGGGTTATGGAGTGTTGATTTCCCATAATGTACCCCCTTATGGTCGGGCTGGTTTGTATAAGGAGTTGGTAGTGCTACGGGATTTAATCTCAGAGTATCGGGAGGACCCTCAAAAGAACTATGCCTTGAAAGAAGCAATTTGTAAAAAGATTGTCGATAGTGGGCTGGATACAGATTGTCCCTTTGAAGATGCTAAGGGCTTGGGAATTGCTTTCAGTCCAGAGAATGCCCAGATGTTTAGTGCTGATTCATTTAATCGCTATCTGGTCAAGTTGTACAACTACCTGCTAGTGGTCGAACAACGGTTGTTTTCTTCTGGGTTGCACACTCTAGGTCAAGTGCCTGATTCGGAACAGTTAGGGTCTTACCTCCGGGCTTATTTTGGGGAGGATGTCCCGGAAGCAATGGTTAAAGCCATTGTCGATGGAGAATTTGAATCCCAAACACCAGAAGCACGTGAACAGGTCGAAGATGAGAAGGTTGAGGAGGCGTTACGGATTGGTGAGTTGTTGATGCAGACTGGAGAGGAGTTGAGCAATTTGTTGCGGGGGTTGAATGGGGAGTATATTCCTCCAGCTCCTGGGGGGGATTTGTTGCGGGATGGTCCTGGGGTTTTGCCAACAGGACGGAATATTCACGCTTTGGATCCTTATCGGATGCCCTCGCCAGCAGCTTATGAACGGGGAAGGGAGGTGGCCAGGAAAATTATTGCCCAGCATCTTGAGGAACATCAGGAGTATCCGGAAACTGTTGCGGTAATGCTATGGGGATTGGATGCGATCAAAACTCGTGGGGAATCCTTGGGGATTTTATTGGAGTTGGTGGGTGCAGCACCTGTTAAAGAAGGAACGGGAAGGATTGTACGGTATGATTTGATGCCCTTGGCTGAGGTGGGTCATCCTAGAATTGATGTGTTGGCAAATCTGTCAGGGATTTTTCGGGATAGTTTTGTCAATATTGTTGAGCTGCTGGATGATTTGTTCCGTAGGGCGACTGAGGCAGATGAACCGGAGGAACAGAATTTTATCCGCAAGCATGGGTTAGCGTTGCGATCGCAAGGGGTAGACAATGTTTCTGCTCGGTTGTTTTCTAATCCAGCCGGGGATTATGGTTCTCTGGTCAATGACCAAGTAGTCGATGGTAATTGGGAATCCCCAGATGAATTAGCCAATACATGGCAAAGCCGCAATGTATTTAGTTATGGACGGCAAGATAAAGGTCAAGCCCGTCCGGAAGTGATGGAGCAGCTGCTAAAAAGTACCAGTCGTATAGTCCAGGAAATTGATTCGGTGGAATATGGGCTGACCGATATTCAAGAATACTATGCCAATACTGGAGGCTTGAAGCGAGCAGCCGAGAAGCAAGGGGGTAAGACCGTTAATGCCAGTTTTGTGGAAAGTTTCTCAAAGGATACTACACCCCGGAAGCTAGAGGATTTGTTGCGCTTGGAGTATCGGACAAAGTTACTCAATCCAAAATGGGCTGAAGCAATGGCCAATCAGGGGTCTGGGGGAGCTTATGAGATTTCCCAACGGATGACAGCATTGATTGGTTGGGGGGGTACAGCTGATTTTCAAGATAACTGGGTGTATGACCAAGCAGCAGATACTTATGCCTTGGATGAAGAAATGGCTAAGAGGTTGCGACAGGCAAATCCTGAGGCATTTCGCAATATTGTAGGCCGGATGTTAGAGGCAAATGGACGAGGATTCTGGGAACCGGACCACGAAACCTTACAGAAGTTACGGGAGTTATATGATCTCGCCGATGAGAAGATTGAAGGCGTGACGGCTGTAGGATAAGAGAGTGTGGGGTGACCGAGTGTGGGAATCGAGTGACCATCTTGGTCGTAGTCATCCCGATTCCTAAACGTGAAAATCTTTAACTTACTCGTTCACCCTACCCTCGTTTACCCTATATCCATCTAGCCAATCAATAAGAGTATGAGTATAGTTCTTTTATCCTAACTATACTCATTCACCAGATTTTATGGCCTTTATTTGAATACCCTTGTTCGCTAGAGTTTTTAGTTTGCTTTTGTAACTCTTCAGCTAATTTGGCAAATTGTTTCATTTCATCAATTAATGCTGCTGCTCCACTCTTTTGGGTGTTTAAATCTTGGGACATTGATGTTTATCCTGATAATTTTATTTACATTAGCTATTTACATTAGCCGCACCGTAGATTTACTCATAGAGGAACTCTACGAAATTGGCTATCTATTTTTATATTTCTTGGGATAATAAAGGAATCCGGATTAAGTCGGGTAGTTTAATATGAAGCGATCGCTAACTAAATAGGCAAGATTGTAAAGTTTTTGATTACTATAGCAATAAGCCGAATAGTTAGGACTTTCTCTGATTTTAAAATTGACAATCAACAATAGTCAATGAAAAAAGGTTAATTTTAAAATAACCAATCACTAATAATACTGATTTATACTATACTTATTACCCATGGCAACTGAAATTGAACGGAAATTTCTAGTTAAAGGCGAAGAGTGGCGGAAACTAGGCACTGGTAGTGTTTATCGCCAAGGTTACATTCGTACAACTAACCGCACTACTGTCCGGGTGCGCCTGGTGGGAGATCAAGGATATCTGACTATCAAAAGTCCCAAGGTGGGTTTTTCTAGAAAAGAGTATGAGTATCCTATCCCAGGCTCGGATGCTCAAGAAATGCTCGATACTTTGTGCCAGGGTCCCTTAATTGAGAAAACTCGTTATAAAATTGAACACGCTGGCTTGATTTGGGAAGTTGATGAGTTTGCTGGGGATAATCAAGGATTAATTTTGGCAGAAGTTGAACTAACTGATGAAAATCAGGACTTTGAACTACCAGAATGGATTGGAATTGAAGTATCTGATGATCCGAAATACTTCAACTCCAATTTAGTTCAGCATCCCTATACTCAATGGTTACACAGAATATAGGCTATAGGGTGTGGGGTCTGGGGTCTTGGCCTTGGGAGATACCCCCTGGCTGAAAAATCAGCTTGCATTAGTGAGCCACAATTAGCCTTTGGTAGATTCTGGTAGCTAAAAAGTATCGGGAATCATAGTCCGCTGCTGGGTTAATCATTAATTTTCTCTAGCTGAGCTGATTCATCTAATTAATCACCAAACCGACAAAGGCGACTCGTCCTTAAGCTGTAGAATCCATTAATCATACACCCTACAGGTAACCTTACTGCTTAAGTTTTGCTCTAGCTTTTTATAGCCTAATGAGGTACACAAACTCTTTACCTCTTCTACCTGATCGCTGCTCGCTGCGCCCTAACACCTAAAAAATTGTACCTAACCTAATTTAAAACCGCTATACTTATTCTTTATAAAAACACAAATCACCTGTACCGAAGCTAGCGGAATCAATCCCGTATAAAATTTATCAATTTCGACCACTAGCAGAAATCAAAGTATTCTCTTAAAATGGGGTAATACTAATATCAGTAAACCCCTAAAATAGAGTATAGTCATCGAAAATTTCGAGACTATCCACAATTACAAAGATGCCACGATTAGCTTCAGGATTGACTTGAAAAGTTGGTTCAAAAAGTCCCAGTGGTTCTTCTAGGGTAAAGATTACTGCCTCTAGCCCTTCTACTTGCCCATCATCAGCGACAGCCAAGCTAACCGTTGCATCTTGTTCTGTAATATTAATCGTAAAACCGAATAAATCCGATGCTACCGGAGGTACTACTATTTCTCCTCCTGTTACTGCCAAAGAGTCCAGATTGAATTCTAGTATTTCAGGGGCAGTGACGGTTACCGTTACTCCCTCTACTGGTGGAGCTTCACTGAGGCTAAGGTTAACATTAGCAACAGTTCCCTCAGATTCAATTAATAGTTTAGGAGAGGTACTGAGGCTAACTTCTGGTAAAGAATCTGGACTATTTTGAATAGGGATAACTTTGGGAGTATCCGCAATTAGAAACGTGCCACGATTAGCTTCAGGATTGACTTGAAAAGTTGGTTCAAAAAGTCCCAGTGGTTCTTCTAGGGTAAAGATTACTGCCTCTAGCCCTTCTACTTGCCCATCATCAGCGACAGCCAAGCTAACCGTTGCATCTTGTTCTGTAATATTAATCGTAAAACCGAATAAATCCGATGCTACCGGAGGTACTACTATTTCTCCTCCTGTTACTGCCAAAGATTCCAGATTGAATTCTAGTATTTCAGGAGCAGTGACGGTTACGGTTACTCCGCCTACTGGTGGAGCTTCACTCAGGCTAAGATTAACCTTACCAACAGTTCCCTCAGATTCGATTAATACTTTAGGTGTAGTACTGAGGCTAACTTCTGGTAAAAAATTTGGAGTATTTTTACTATTATTGGGTTGAAATTTATTGGCTTGAAATGCTTCTTTGAAGACTATGTTCAGTGTCATGTTTTTCCATTCTTTTAGAGTACATCATGCCACAGCCATAATCGAGTTAAACGAAATAAAAATTATCTGCACCCAAGCTAGTTTAACCAGTACCCTTTCAACTTGCTAAATCTTAATAGTAGCAATTATGGTATGGTTTTATTGTTGGCTAATACTGACTTCTTAAAAGCCAATACTCAAACCAGCAATTCGAATCAAATTTTTTCTATTCGTAAAATCTTTAACTATATTAGCAAATTTTAAAAATTATGCAACCCCAATTCATAATTAGTGTGAAACTGGGCTACTATGAATGGTTGGGTTAGCACCAGAAGTAACAAAGATTGCTTAAAAAGGGTATAGCCAGACGCGCTTATGGTTTATATCTATTACTAAAAATATCTTACCGTTTGGTATAGATCAAAACTCCAAAGGATTTTCCTTGAAGAAGCAAAGCCAATAGTTATCAAGCAAATAGGGCAAGCTTTATATTTTCGGTAGGTTTTTGAGGTGCAGAATTATTTACTATAGCGCTATAGTTTGGTGTGCAACCCTTAGTTAGCCAATCACAGTAATCTAGCGACTTTTTTGGCTAGGCTCTTATAAAAATGGGGGCGGTGGGACTTGAACCCACACGACCGTTTAAGGTCAACGGATTTTCATTCTCCCGTAGCTTTCGCTACTGCCATAGCTGGCTCTTGAGAATTGGACTCTCCCTTTACCCTCGGCTTGACGTTAGGGTAGCTCCCGTCGAGTCTCTGCACCTTCCGAGAGGTTTTCCCGGCTTGGCTCAGGATTGCCTTATCTGTTACCAGACTTAGGTTTCCCTGAATTTGAGAGCATTCACATGACAGATTTCTCTATCAGTGCTCAATTTTCTTAAGTCCGTAGCGTCTACCATTCCGCCACGCCCCCTGGTTGATATCACATAGCTGTGGTTTTGTGTTTACCCATCAACCACTGTGATTTCACTTTTATCTATGTGAAGTACCCCAACCTGCTTCGCTGAGGTAGCGAGGGATTGCCCAGCACCTCAGGTCAATTCAGGGACGGTCTTATTCGTCTTTTGGGTTTCCCGCTTCATCCGCCGACGCCTCAACCAGCGAGCTGGAATTGGTCTTACTCAGCGTCCACAGGCAGACATCCGCCTTCCACAGACGTATAAATTTTACGACAGACTCACCTTGGAATTACAGCACTGTGGCTAACCAGCCAGGGCTTGTCTCTTCCCTGACCTACCGCTAGTACTTTGTATACCTTTTGGCCTACAAACTGAGCGGGTATTAGACCTTTTGTAAGGTAGCCTTTTAGTCGGTCAGGTGGGTCAGCAACCAAATTTATTATAGACTAAATCGTTGTGAGTCGCAAGTTATCGTTTCGCTATCCATCCAAGAGACGAAACCTAAGATAGGCTCGCCTTTCTAAAAAACTTTGAACCCTTTTCTGCATAACCCTAAAACTATAAAGGCGACCTTATCTTAGGGTAACTTCAAACACCCTGAACGTTCGCGTAGCGTGGCCTACGGCCAGGGTGGGGAATTCCGCGAATCTTGTTAAACAACTGGGTCTACTATGCAAGTATACTGTTGTTGAAATTTTTAAGATGGGGCAAAGTCTGCCTCTGGGGGAACACAGGGCAGCATGTTCGACCTAAGGTAGTATAGTAGGGTTGAGCGATTGACCTTGGCCTTTGGGCCACGCGAAGCGAATGGTCACGCTACGCGATTGACCTAAGGTCACGCTACGCGAACGCATTTTTGTCTTCTGTGTCTTAAACCAAAATTTTATGATTACTGCGATACTATACCTGTCTTTGGCAGGAGCCTACTTATTGGTATTCCCTCTCGCCCTCTATGTCTACCTACAGAAACGGTGGTACGTTGCTAGCTCCTTCGAGCGGGGCTTTATGTACTTCCTGGTCTTCTTATTCTTTCCAGGTTTATTACTCTTCAGTCCAATCCTAAACCTCCGCCCCAAGCGGCGTCAGCCACAAGGGTAAGTTATTTACTTAAGCGATCATTAGTAATTCATGCGACGAATTGACGCGATTGGAATTGCCCTTGGTATCTTTGCTGCTGGCGGCATAGCCTACTTGATCTTTCAGCTTGCTGGGTACGATCAGATCCAAGCCGGGATTTGGAGTCAAGTCCTCTTGGTTGGGGGGTTAGTTGGGTGGGTGCTCACCTACTTGTTTCGAGCCCTGACCCAAACCATGACCTATAACCAGCAGGTGAAAGACTATAAAGATGCTGTCCTGCAAAAGCGACTCGAAGAAATGACACCAGAAGAACTTGCCCAACTCCAAGCAGAGGTGGAACAGGAAAGGCGTTTGACCAAGCCAGAGGGCGATTCCTCCATATCCCCTTAACTAGGGCAAAACTAGATTACGAATCACCAATGACAAAAATTTCCGATTGCTTCGGATCCCTGAGATCTAACTCCCAGTGTGCTCTGATTCCTTTTATTACCGCTGGGGATCCCGATTTAGAAACCACAGCCAAAGCCTTGCGGGTACTCGACCAATCCGGTGCTGACATCATTGAACTGGGAGTACCCTATTCTGACCCCTTGGCCGATGGTCCAACTATCCATGCTGCTGCTACTAGAGCATTACAAAAAGGTGTGCAGTTGGATGATGTACTGGCAATGGTAAAAGACGTTAGCCCAGAGTTACAAGCGCCCATTGTCCTATTTACCTACTACAATCCCATTCTCAACCGAGGGATTAATTCCTTTTTAGAGCAGATTGCTCAAGTGGGGGCGAAAGGCTTAGTGGTGCCTGACTTACCCCTGGAAGAAGCTGAAATCTTGCTGAAACCCGCAGCAGAGCTCGGGATTGAAGTGATATTGTTAGTGGCACCAACTTCACCAACAGAACGGATTGAAGCGATCGCTAAACAGTCTCAGGGCTTTATTTACCTAGTCAGTGTTACCGGTGTCACCGGGATGAGAACTCAGCTGCAATCACGGGTAAAAGACTTACTCAATCAGATGCGTGGTGTAACTGATAAGCCCATTGGGGTTGGCTTTGGGATCTCCGAGCCAGAACAAGCTAAGCAGGTCAAAGATTGGGGTGCAGATGCAGTGATTGTAGGTAGCGCTATCGTAAAGCGTTTGGCAAATGGCACCCCATCAGAAGGGTTGTCAGCCATTGGGGACTTTTGCCAGAGCCTGAAATTAGCGATTACACAGTGAAGCCATGGGTAGTAAGTAGGGGTTGGCACTTACTGTCTAGGATCCCGATCAGAAACTACTGAGCGGATTAATCATTCGTATTTATATTCTGTTTCATATCCAGATGGGTTCTCGGATTGAAATTCTTTCTGGGATTTATAGCAATCCGTGTAGGAATTGAGAGAATTTTGATGCCCTACTCCCAGATCCGCTGTTCCCAGATCCGCTGTTCCCAGATCCGCTGTTCCCTTTGCTATATCGATTTCCTTTCCAAACACTGTTACGAAATCCTCTTTCATACTGATAACTGTCCAACCACGAGCGTCGGCCTCCCGCAGAGCATTCTCGGCACCTGTATCGTATACATATTCCCGGGGATCGTCGTGGTGAACCAGCATCATCAAAGCTGGCCCCTCCTGCTCGTCAGTGTATTGAAGCATTTGTGACAGATCCTACACTGACCCGTTGGGTTTAGTGTAGGCTTCCCAGCCAATCCAGCTATTGCTTAGGAGGCGCTGGGCTTTAAGAACGGACTGCCCTACCGCTCTATTTTTAATATTGATTGCGGCATTATGGTCACGATCCAAGCTGCATCCACAATGGGGGCAATAATGCCACCTTACATGCAGCTTTTTAGGGACTTTATTACCACAATTGGAACAATTCTGTGAAGTATTCTGAGCGCTTACTGGAACCGCCAACAAGCCAGCATTCTCGGCTTTGCTTGTCAAGATTGTCAGAAAGCTTGACCACCCAGCATCTAGCACAGATTTAGCCAATCGAGACTTGGCTAGTCCTTTTACGTTTAGTTTTTCATGAACGACTACATCGTATTTTGATAGCAGGTAATTAGCTGTCTTAAAATGAAAGTCTTTTCTCTTATCAGCTAGTTTTTTGTGCTGTCTACCAAGCTGCTTGATAGCTTTGAGTCTGTTACTGCTTCCTTTTTTCCGTCGAGATACCCGTTTTTGGATAACTTTTAATCTTTTTTGCGACTTTCGATAGTATTGGGGAATCTCTATAGTTTCCCCTTCAGATGTGGTCAGAAATTCTTTAAGACCAACATCAATACCAACTATTGATTCAGGATTAATATCGGCTTTAACCTCGGGAACAGTTTTGTCTTCTAAGGATAAGACCAGGTAATAGCCATCGCATTTTTTGGTGATCGAAGCTGTTTTAATCTTAAAGCCATCAGGGATAGGGCGATGTAGTACAATTTTGACCTTACCTATTTTTGGTAGGTTGATCAGATTGCCTTCCAAACATCCTTCTTTCATTTGAGGGTAAGTAAAGGTGCGGTAGCGGTGCCGCTTTTTGAATCTGGGTTTTCCGCTCCTTTTCCCGTTACTATCCCCTTTGATAAACCGGTCAAAGGCTAATTTAACTCTTTTGACTAAATCCTGAAGTACTTGTGAGTGGATCTCTTTATACCAAGGATGAGTCTTTTTGAGATTTGGGAGAGTTTTCTTCTGGCTGTAGTAATCAGGGTTATCCCTTAATTCAGAAAGGTGACAGACAAGAGGACAGGCATTAATAGGACATCGATTTTTATCGTACCAATTGAACCGGTCAGCTAACAAATAATTATACTGAGCACACAGCATAGACAGCCAATTGTCTATCTTGAGTTTTTGCTCTTTTGTTGGACGTAAGCGGTATTGATAAGCGATTCTCACTGTTCTTGTTCTTTCGTCTATCGACCTATTACAATTATTATAGTATGCAGCTATTCAAACCGCTAGTCAAAATAAAAACAATAAAAATGACAATTAGACTTACCGATTTTGATAAAAAACAGTTGGAGCAAGAAGCAGAATGGAGAGGAATGACTCACTCATCGTTACTTAGAAGCTTGATAGCCCCCCTGTTCGCGTAGCGTCGGCTTTGCCGAATCCAAGAGATCCTGTGCAAAATTCATCCCACATCTCAATCCGCATTGAGATGTGGGATGAATTTTGCCGGACAGCTAAATCACCATCGGAATTACCAACTGTAATAATTGGTTTTTTACCAATGTAGCGGTCAATGTCCACTACTTTACCTTCGTTATTATTAATGGGTTTGACCAGTATTGGTGTCTTAACCAAGACATGAGAGCCATCGTCTTTGGTAATAAACTTGGTTTGGACAGTGGTACCAATAATATTTTCAGTGGGAACACCGTAGGCATCTTCGGCATAGGAGCGAATGAAATCAAGTCCCGCCCCAGAACAAATATAGACCTTGAAATCATTACTCCTGAGATAATTGACCAGTTCAACCATGGGCTGGTAAGTAACCTGTATGTATGGAATTCCAAAGTCTGGATGCTTGGAATTATCCAGAAATAACCTCGCCTTCTGTTTATAGTCTTCCGGTGTTAATCCCTGCAGTTTGAGATCTTCAAAAATGGCATTCCTTTTAGTGGAAAAGGCATTACCTAGCATATCTTTGATAAATAACCCGTAAATATTTTTGGGTTTTTCATTCCACAGGGTTCCATCATTATCAAAGACCGCGATGCGATCGCTAGGACGAACGTAGTTATCACTGTTGGGATTGCTAACCTTTTCCACAAAGTCAAAAATCCTTTGCTTAGCCGCACCCTGATTCCAAGAGACTAAGGGGTCATAGTCCGCAGCCGCAGGGGGAGATGCCATAAAGCCTCCTAGGCAAAACACTGATAAGAGAATCGACAGGAAAACTAAGAACGTTCTTTTTTTCATGATAAAGGCTTTTCGGCTGTAATTGCTGATCCGCTTCAAGACAAACAAGGCTATTTTTCCCGACCAAACCAATCTTGTCAATATAGCGCTACACGCAAGGCAAAAGGCAAAAGGCAAGAGGCAAAAGTTGACGTGCATTAGCGCACCGAGGGAGTAGGTTTTTACATTTATAGTCAGCTGATTGCTGTTCGCGCAGCGTGTCCGTAGCGCATATACTTACAAAAAAAATAGCCGTAGAAATACTATCCACGGCTATGTCAATCACATATGTCAGAAGTTTCCAAAACCCTTGGTGAAGGGGGGAAAACCCCCCCAGAAATTTAGCGATGCAGCGCGGTCTTGGGGGTTTCCCCCATGAGCGACTGCATCAAGACAAGGTGTTATGGTAATAACCAATACTTGGTCATAGTCGTCATTACTTCACCTGGAATATTAGTCGGTTCCAGAGGAGTCCACTCAGCAATCTCGGCATAGCCTAGGGCATACAGCATCTGCATACTCTCAATTACTGATTGACGAGGACCTTTCAGAGTGTGCTGAGTCGGTTGTTTCTTGAAATTGCGAGTAAAGGTTTCTGACATCGTGAAAAAGTTTAACTTGGTTTATATTGATTATTGTAATGATTATAATTTTAATTGTCAAGGGTTTTAAAAAGTTTTTTTTGGGAGTTTTAGGGTTCGTTAAAAAAAGCTATAATGAGCGTTTTTTTCAGACACATGTCAGTCTAAATACTGAAAAGCTTAACGAAGCAAATAATCAATTCTATAGCAATTGTCTTTCCCATAAGGCAAAAAGTAATCCCCCTGAAAAAGGGGGACTTTGATGCAATAAATGTTATATAATTTTTTCAGATTTAGGAAAAATTATCAGGCTTAACTAACCGAAATCCAATGTGAGTCGTTCCTGTATCCGGTGATTGAGACTCCCGAGCAGCAGGACGATAGCGACTACAATAATTAGGAGCACACAGGTAAGACCCGCCTTTAATTACATGTTTAGCAACACCCGGTTCTCTGGGGTCGAAGCTTTCTTTTTGATTAGGTCCTATAGGATTAAGGCTGTGGGCTTTGCCATCGTGACCTATGCTATACCAATCTGAAGTCCACTCCCAAACATTACCAGTTATGTCATACAAACCATAACCATTTGGTTCAAAGGAACCTACAGGTGCAGTGCCGGTGTGACCATCAGCTTTGGTGTTGAAAAAGGGGAAAAATCCCTGCCAGGTATTAGCCTTCTTGGCCGAGTATTGCTCACCCCAGCTGTAGGTAGCATCATCCAGTCCACCGTGAGCAGCATATTCCCATTGGGCTTCTGTGGGTACTGACTTTCCTGCCCACTTAGCATAGGCTTGAACGTCTTCATAGGCAACATGGACGACGGGATAGTTATTTCTACCTCTAATCTTGCTCTTTGGACCAAAGGGATGTCGCCAGTCAGCCCCAGGAGTCCACTTCCACCAGCTCAGGTAACCCACTGGTCTAACACCATTGTCCGGCATCTGAAAGACTAGGGAACCAGGTGCCCGTTGTTCCTCTGGTAAGTCGGGAAACTGTTCCGAGGAGAGGGGACGCTCTGCTACTGTAATATAACCCGTTTCCTTGACAAATTTGGCAAATTCGGCATTAGTGACTTCGTATTTATCGATGCAGAAGCTCTTAACGGTAACATCGTCCGCAGAGCGCTCGGAAGGATAGTAAACGTCGGAACCCATCTTGAAAGTGCCCCCAGGAATTAAGGTCATACCTTCAGGGCAGCTATTTACCGTGGGAGATGCCTTGACTTGTGTGGGAGTGCCAAGGACTAGGCATACTGTCAGGAAACTGAGGAAAAGTTTGAAGAGAAGTAATTTTAACCAAGGAGTCTTCATTGTTGAGTCAGAAAAGCTATTAGTACGTAAGCATATGCGCTACGCGCACGCGTGCGCGTTCAGCGTTCAGCGGTCAGCGGTCAGCGATCAGGAAAGGCTAGGACGATAATTTCCCGGTAGTATCCGGTAATTAATTACTTGCAAAAGCTGTAAATGTATCCATCTTTTCGATGTATTGCTGATATATCCTGAGATTTGCAGCTTTTGTAACCCTTCATGCCCAACGGAGTAAATCCAAAACTTCCTTTACTCCTGGGAGTAACTTTACCTATTCCTAGTTTTTGGTGTCTAGCTATATCTCCAGTCATCCAGCCTTTAATAGGCTTCAATGGATTGTGCCGGATGGGGTAACCGTACTTATTTAGTGCCGCTTTTTGTCTGCCTCCTTGTCCTTTACAATTGACTAACAGGGGCTGAGTAGTCCTCAAGGACAGAGGCTTGATATCTCCAACGCAAGCGGCATCAATCCAATGCTCTTTAGGGAATCCTAATTTAGTCCGGTTGTACTTAGTTTGTGCTCCTGTTCCAGTAACCACGGGTTTCATCCTTCGAAGTACTTTGACTAATTTGTTACGAGTTGCATTCACCGCCGCCGGATCCTTTAATGACTGTTTGGCTTTGGTTTTGATCTTCTGAAGTAGACTTGGTTTCTTTTTTAGAAATTCCTCTATAGGCTTATTTCCTTTTCGTTGATTGCATTTTTCACAGGCCAAGCAAAGATTACTCACGCGATCGCTTCCCCCCTTGGATTTGGGATGAATGTGCTCGATCTGTAGAGGTATATTTTGCTTGCCACAGTAAGCGCATTCCCTCCCCCATTTTTCAAGTAGATACTCTCTAACTTCGTACCCAGCCAATTCCCCTTGTTGGTACTCAACACCATTGATTTCCGGATTCTGCATTTTCTGAGTATCGAATTTAACCCTCTCGACCCAAATTTCATTAACCGGACAGAATTTAATTAATCGTTTTACCCAGGTCTGGATAGTTAAAATTCTGTGTTCCAGACTAGGAGTGAGCCATCCTTTTGGACGCTTACGATTAAGGAACCTGGGCTTTCTATATCGGGTATTTCGGTTGCGTCTTCCACGCCTTGCAGCGCCTCTATAATCTAACTTTTTCTTGATTAATCCTCCCCTATGTTCTAGTTCCATACCCCAAATTACTTGATCGTCTTGAACTAAGGCAAATCCTGTTTTCTTACTGCCAGGATCTATCTTGATTTGGCATGGAGAGATAGTAGGATTGTCGATCGCTGTCTTTAAGATGATCGTGAATGGGTACATCCTAAAGACAGCCGCTTTACCTTTTTCCAATAATCGGCGTGCTTTCTTTGGCGAAATGGGATTTAGTGGTTGTTTGTTCGTGTCAATGATAAATATGTAATTTTGCATTTTTAGTGCGTCTCAAGTCGGTTATGTTTTCCAAGTGCTTCGCACACGCTTGCGCGAACGGCAATGTTGAAATGGCTTGTTAGGCTAACCACACATTTTGCCTTCACCTTAATGATTAGCGACAGAGCCAGGAACTGGAGGTCATTCCTGGGTGTCATAACCAAATCAACGTAGGACTGAATCCTTAGCCTGCATCCTAGTCAGGTACTTTTCCAGGGGTTACCGGGAATTACCAAGGCTTAAACTAGGAGCTTCTGTCATATTTCGCTGAATCCAAATTCTACCATCTTTGATATCTAAATGGATGAAACAGTTATAAACTCTTTTGAGTCCATCCCAGCCGATATCTAGAAGTTGATAATGGTCATGTTCTGTGTCAAAAATAAGTTTATCTTCAATCTCTGAATCTGAATTAGTCGCTTCTAATCTGGCATGATTAGTTAATAGTTTGCGAATTATTAATCGGTACTTTTATAATTTTTCCATAACAAAGGGGAACCATTATAATGAGTAGTAGACTGACACAGCTAAAGTAGTAGAATATATTTTTGGTAAAAACCTTAATTTACAAGGGATAAGGGATTTTACTAAAGCACCATTTTAGCTGTGTCAGTCCAGTGGGTTTCATGTTCGGGCAGACAGGATGCCCACCCCACTCATTTAATCTCTTGATTCAGCAATCCTTGGTTATTCAGGAATGACCGTATCTTCCCGGAAAGCCAGGTTCTGAATTCGCTCGTCCAATGTTGGGTCAGTATCGGCCTGATTAAAGGGATTAGCTGCCGTGGGGAAGAATTCATGGAGGTATTCTGCCAGGGCATCCTGCTCGGAACCAAAGGAGGCAAAATTGGCAAAACCCTCGAAGGGTTCAGCGATCGCACCATCTCGGATGCCGTTTTTGTTGAGGTCTTCGTCAGGATCTAAAACGCCATTACCATTACTATCCGGCTCACCCCAGAAATCAACCCGATTGAACAAAGCTGGATTGGCACTCAAGAAGGTGGATAAGGGAGCGCCATCAGCCACGTAGCTAATGGTAACACCACGAAACGTGCGGCTGGGATCCCCCACTAATTCACCATTTTGAGCCACTACATCGATAACTTGGTCTTGATCGTCCAGGACAACCAGAGACAGAACCCGATCATTGGCAGGACTAGTGCTATCAAAGCTAAATTTAAGCCGACCGACTTGGGGAAACTGGCCGGGAGTCACACCTGGAGCTGTTGCCGCTACCGCATCCTCGATGGTTTCCAGCAATTGATCCGCCGTGACAGTAAACAGGGTAACTCCATTATTGAAACGGAGGGAGTTGGTGATGTCGAGTTGGGAAACTTCCCCTTCTTCCTTGCCCACCTCAGGATTGGCTGCTGGGGGCAATAGTTCAAAGTCATTGGGGTCGATGCCACCGTTAGCAGCGCTAATTACTCCAATGTTGGAACGGATGCCACCTCCATTTTTGAAGGAAAACACGGTTGTAGCATCTACAGTTTTGGCATAGGTCAGGTTAGCATCAGCGGTTAGGTTACCCAGGTTGGTTTCTTGGGTACGGACAAAAGCGCGATCGCCTCGTAGAAAAACTTTGGTATTGCCAAAAATATTGCTATCCTGAGTACTGATCACTTCATCCAGGGTATTGGTAATTTCTACAACCTCTGGGTCTGGGGTTCCTCCTACCGCTTCAACTCCTTGATCATCTGTGGCGTAGGCTCCACTAATGTTGGGGTCAATACTGCTGGGAATAAGGATACCGTTTGCATCAAAGTCCACCACCAGACGACCCACATACTTATAGGTGGCATCCGTGTTCACAATAGCGATCGCATTTCCATCTCCATTGGTTTTGAGAATAGGATAAATACCGCCACTGGTATCTCCCAGCCGCAGACGATCCGTGGCATCAGACAGCAAGGTGTGAGACCCTCCCGCCACGATTATATCTACATCCCGCAAACGAGGGGCTAACTCATCCCGCTCAATGGTCAACTGTTGCATGTGAGCTAGGAGAATAATCTTGTTGATGCCTGTAGCCGTCAGTTCATCCACCGCAGTTTGGATGTTAGCAGCCAGGGCATCATAGTCTGTTGGATTTTCCGGGAACACCGTGACTCCATCAGAGGAAGAGATGGTAGGCAGAAGGGGTGTGCTTGCTCCCACAATACCAATTTGCTCACCATTGACGGTAATCACTGCAGTCCCCGCAACCTGTCCTGGCGGAATAGTACTGACTTCTTGACCGTTTGCCGTGATCAGGCTGGAGAGGTTAGGGTCTGTGCTATAATCGATGTTTTCACTGAGATAGGGAAACAGCGCCCCACGGTAAGCTCCATCTGGTTGAATGATATCCCGCACTTCCTTGCTGCCCAGATCGAAATCGTGATTCCCAAAGGTGGAAGCTTGGATACCGAGTTGATTGTGGATTTCGATATTGGCATGACCAATACTAGCCTCTCCCACAGGGGTGTCGTTCAACCTAGGGTCGCTGCCAGCAAACAGGAACGGACTGGGAATGTAGTTGTCTCCAGAGGATAGGACAAGGGTATTGGGGTAGTCGTCCTTGAGGGCATTCAGAACGGCGGAAAACCGAGGAGCATCTTCCAATGCGGCTAGTCCAGCCTCAAAATCTGAAGCATGGAGCAGTTGTAGAGTAAAAGGCTCTGTATCTGAGTCAACCACCTCTGGCTCAGGGTTACTGGTGCCTGTAGAGCCTATATCCGGGATGGGTCGATTCTGTTGTGCTATCACCAGGTAGGCAACAATGGCCAAAACTAGTGCGATCGCGACTCCCACCCCTATTTTCCAAATACGGTTCCAATTCATTGAATATACCTAATAGCTTTTCTGTGCCTTGTTTAAGATGTAAGCATTCAGCTATCAGTTATCAGTTATCAGCTATCAGCTTAAGCGCTACTTGAGGTGCTTTTTAATAAAATAAGCTGACGACTGACGGCTGACGGCTGAATGCTTACTTTAAGATATCAATTAATTGTTAATTTTTATGGGATAGGATGCCGAAGCAATACAAAACTTCGACATCCTATCTTTCATCGCTAATTGTTTAATTCAACAGTTACAACACTACATATTAAGGTGAGAACATTGATAAAAGGTGAAAAGCTTTTTTAGTGAACTTTTAGGTGCGACCCGTGGCGAATTTAATTCTTAATGGGTCAAGCGCACCTTTGCCTTTTGTATGCAAGCCTCTTGCCTCTTGCCTTGCGCGTAGCGCTTTACTTATCGAATCACTTCGTGAATTACTCTGTTCCAGAAGTCAAAATTACTGCCATCTTCGGGATTTTCAGAAGACGCAGAGACAGTTTCAGATATTACGTTAGATGGGGAGTACCAAATCGGAGAAGTATACACCCGCTCCTGTAGGGTCAAGGGCACCTCCTCAGGCATTTCTATCTGATAAAATGCCTTGTCGTAGTCCGTCCAACGAGGAGTCGGAATTTCCAGCACCCGCGCGTAGTAAAATGCCCTTTGGGTGGGATCAAAGTCTGGGTCTGTCCAAACCTGAGCTAGCTCAACGGCACCAATGGTGTTTGTCCACTCGGCTGTGTCGGTATTGACGGTACCGGTATCTTCCATGGGATCGTCCGTCTCACATGTAGCAGGATTGACCTCACAACCCACAAGGGGAAGCTTACCCGTTGTGGAATCAGGTACGCGATCGCCAGACCAGGCTACATCGTAAACTTTTTCCTGGGTTTCGCCATTCTCCAGCCAGCCCTTGACAATTTGAATCCGATCAAGATTTCCCCGAATCGGATCTTTCAATGCAGCCACCAAAAAGGTGGGAACTTTTCCTTCTGGCATACTGGTTAGATCGCTACCCATGGGAACACCCTTGGCATAGCCCACATCAGCAGGGTTAAAACTCACATCTTCCGGGGTAAAGTCCCAACCGCCGAAGAAGCGAACTATCATCCGTGGTCCGCTCGTCGCATAGACTTCCCGTTGTGCCATGGCATCAAACAGGGACTCGCGGGTATTGGCATCAGCCCAAACGCCCACATAGCCAGCTGCCCCATACTGCCATCCGAATCGCTTCACATCCGGATCCGGAATACACTTATCTCCAATCTTAACAAAACAACTTGTCTTCGAGACGTGTTCTGCCCGATGGGGGCTGGGGGTATAAATGGGAAATTTGCCCATAAAGCTATTTTCTTCCACCCCGGAAATCCCAATATGGGAATCAGTAGAACCCACCAGACCAAATTTGAAGGGATTTGCTCCCAAGTCTTCTTCAAACTTCAGTCCATTCTTGAGGGCACCACGGGCATACTCATGCTCATACATTTCTGGTGTTTCCCGAGCGGTCAAATCCAGGTTTCCGTTATCCCAACCTGTAATCTCAAAACTAGCAAATTCATCATCGGGAGACAAAAACGGATGAGTCTCCCCCGTGCCTTTGAGTTGGATGACTTCATAGAGTGGCTCCCACAGTTGTCGCTGCTCGGCATAACTGTGGCTTAGGGGCATACCGCGAGCATCGGTGTCGGCAAACATCTTTCCGTTGCTCAGGTTGCCATTGTGCGGAATGGCCAGCACATCCCCACCCGTTGTGTCTTCATAGTTCTGCATCCACGCCCAGAGTAGTTCTGGGTCGGTGCCATCTTCTGTAGTCTTAGGCAGCAACTGCTTAGCCTTGTCGCCATTGTCACGGAAGATGACATTCCGGTGGAGGTTGTCCCCCGCATCTAGGGAAGTCCATTCATAGCCGATGACTGCAGTAAATTTGTGGGGGTCGTTGAACTCTTCTGCCCAATCGACTTCATTATCCCAAGCTGCACCAAACTCCTCTGGACTTTGGAGCATACACTTTGGAACTGTGCCTTGAGCGAAGGCTGAGACGATTTCGTTTGTGGCCTCGGCTCCGTCTTCACCACCGTTTTTGATCGCTGTATTCCAATCATCTATCTGCTGCTGATCGTCACCGCAATCTTGTGGGGGTGTTTCAACAAACTGTTGGAAAGAGCCCAACTGGTCGGTGTGATCGGTGACCACCAAGAAATCTAAGGGACGAGACAACTGGACGTGTTGCCCACCATCGGCTTCCACTTCTTCCCCTCGGGCAAATCGGTAGGAGTCTTCAGGGGTCAGCGTGGTTCCAGCCGCACCGGCATCAAAGGAATAGATGGTATGCAGGTGGGTGTCCCCCCAGAATACCTGCTGGGGATGCCTCGGCTGATACTCAGCAGGGCGTCCCGCGTAGGGAGAGTAGGTTTCTGTTTCCTCTCCTGAAAGCGTTGTGAGCCGGTTGAAATCTAGAAGTTTGTATTCTCCAGGTGCCAACAACGAAACTGCCAAAGCAGTGTTAGAGGAAAATAGAATATTCCCGATCAGAAAGCAAATACACAAGCCTATTATAAATAGTTTGCGGATTTGCAAAAGTGAAACGATTCGATTCATGTTGATGAACTCCTTTTGGGATTGTTTTTTGTTGGATTGTTGAACCCCTGACGAGAGGTCCATAGGTTAACTTTTGGTTATGATCCTTGGACTTACACTCAGTTAATACATGGTTGAAATGACCAAACTTGTAATTGTGAGATGCCAGGATATTTTCTGACAGAGGGTTTTGGGTAAGATTTCTGGTTTTTGCGTCCGCTAAGTGATTAACTCACCCCCAAAAAGCAGCAACCCGCTGGAAACACCAGAACGAGGCCAGAATGCCAATGCTGTAGGTGGGCACCCAACCCAGCCAGCGCGGGTATTGCTCAGGACCAAACCGTTTCAGACTCTCCATCACAGCAATGACTACTAGCACAAAGGCCAGTTGTCCTAATTCCACCCCAACATTGAAAAACAACAGGGCTGGGGGAATGTCTTGGGGAGGTAATCCCACTTCTGCCAAGGCTCCCGCAAAGCCAAACCCGTGGAGCAGTCCAAAGGTGAGAGCCACTAGCCAGGGATATTGCTCAGTCAATCCTGGTTTCCCCAGGCGGCTGTGGGCCAGCTCCGACGCTAAGAACAAAATGCTGAGGGCAATCACGGCTTCCACTGGAGCTTGGGGCACATTCACAAGACCTAAGGTCGCTGCACCGAGGGTAATGCTGTGGGCTAGGGTAAAGGCGGTAATGGTCTTGACCAGAGGCCAGGATGGTCCGACAATTAAGACTAGCCCTAAAACAAACAGCAAGTGGTCGATACCGCTGAAAATGTGCTCGACCCCAAGTTTGAGGTAGGTCTGGCCCACTGCCAACACAGTGGTTTTTTCTGGGGTCACGAAGGTCTCTTCCCCAGTGGGCACCATGGTGCTTTGGGAGTGCCCATCGGCCCATTCCACCCGCAATAGCACTTCCAGAGAGCTTTGGAGCAGTCCCGGAAACGCAATGGTTGCTTGAGCCAATCCGTTTTTACCGCAATCCAATCTCCAGCGGGTGACACGGGTGGCGGGAGTAGCCGTTACCCCAGGCACGGTCACACCAGTGCAGTACCTGGGAAAGACCGGGCGAATAGTCATGGGACTACTCAGCCCTTCATCTCCAAAACTCATGGCTGGTGGGGTTTTCCAGACCACGTCCACCTGGCCAGAGGGTTGCTCTCGTAGTTCCAGGTAGGACGTTTGAAAGCCGTGGGCCTGGGCGGGGGCGGGATGATATCCCAGGCCGAGGCAAACCAGCACAGCAATACAGAGCCATTTTCCTAGGTTCATCCCTGGTCCTCCTGAATAGCTTGGTTGAGAGCATCCTGGTCAATGGAAACGGTGTAGCGATCGCGTAATTGTTGATAGAACAGCTCGTCGAGTTCTTGGCGCTGGTCTCTCATCCAGTCCCGGCGGGCATCTTTTCTGACCTCTGCCAAGGTAGCAAGGTGACCCGGTTGAATGTCACTAACGTAAACCAGATGACTGCCATAAGCGGAATGGAACGGGCCTTGCCAGCCGGTTTCAGTAACCCCAGCCATCTCCTGGGCAAAGGTGCCACCAAAGGTGTTGGTTAAGGTCTGATCTGAGGCCAGGGTATAGGTTATGGGCAACATGGAGCGATCCCCTAGCTGCTGGAACCGTTCCAGGTTGGGGTTGGCTTGCAACTGATTCAGAAAATCCTGGGCTTCGGCATCCGTGCGATCGCGCCGCATGTCCCGGCTGAAGTAAATCTGTGCAAAGCTATACTTGCCCGGTATAGTATAGCGTTCGGCATGCTCCCCTAAATAGGCTTCCAACTCTTCATCCGAGGGTTCCCGCAGGGCCGACACATCTTCGGTCAGGAACTGCATCTTTTGAATCACCCGTCGCCGCACAATCAGGTCGTTTTGATCTAACCCCAATGCCAGGGCTTCCTGATACAGTACTTCATCTCGGATGTAGTTATCCACTAAGCTTTCCAGCTCTTGGGGCAAGGGCTCTCGTCCCCATTGTCGCTGCCAAGTTGTTTTCAAAGACTCAATAGTGCCAGCAGATATGTCAATGTGCTTGGGAGAATCCGATGTGATAGAAGGACCACCAACCCAAAAATACAGCCCAAACAGCAGAGCACCCAAAACCAGGAAATGCAGCAATGGTTCCCGCAAAATACGAATCAGTGCCTTGGGTCGATCGTCGTGTCCCTTAACCGGGATTTGAGACGGTAGAGTTTGTTGATTAATCAGTGTTGTCGCTGTGTCCTGCATGGCAAATATAAAACTTTTCAATTAGGTGAGGTGCATTTTTTTTGGTTTTAGGGAACAGGGAGCAGCGGATCTGGGAACAGGTGTAGGGTGCGTTAGGGAAGGGCTCGCCGTGATTTTAACGGTCGCCCCTTGTTGAGACAGCCCTTCCCGTAACCCACCACTGGGTCAAAGAATAGAAATGAGATGCATCCGTCGGAAGTGGTAAAAAATTATATGTACGTCATAGCTATGAGAAACGCACAAATTTATTTACTGACAAAAGACAGATATATCCCAGTTCCAAATGAATGATTGGTGAAATCTTCTATTCCCTCTTGCCTCTTGCCTCTTGCCTCTTGCCTCTTCCCTATTCCCTATTCCCGATTCCCTTGTGTATCAGGTACAGCTCGAACCACGATCAAGCCTAGATAGGGCAGGTGTGCTTTCAGTTGTTCCTCAACGGTATTGGTAATTCCTTGGGTCTCCTGAAGAGATAGAGTCGGTGGTAGCATGATGTCCATCTCTACATGGAGTCGATGGCCCAGCCAGCGGGGTCGAAGGTTTGCGATCGCGTAGCGTGACCGTAGGTCAATCGCATCAGCTTCTAGTTCAGGCACATGATTGATAGCATGGTTGAGGGATTCTAGGACTTCTGGTTCCACCCCATCGAGCAAGCGGCTAAAAATAGTCTGCCCCGACTCCCAAACAATTTTTAGTAACACTGCTGTGATCACTAAACCAATAACTGGATCCGCCCAGGAATAGCCCAGGGCAACCCCCACAGCGCTGACCAACACGGCCAGACTGACGAGACCATCTGCCATGGCGTGATACCCATCAGCAATCAGGGCAGCACTGTTGATTTCCCGGCCAACCCGAATCCGGAAAACAGCCACAAGTTCGTTGCCAATGAAGCCCACGATGGCGGCAATTGCTAGAGCTCCCAAATGATGGAGGGGCTGAGGATGGTAAAATCGCTCCACAGACTCATAGGCGGTAATCACGGCACTCAACAGCACAATCACCACAATCATCACCCCGGCCAAGTCTTCCAATCGAGCAAAGCCATAGGAAAATCTGGCGGTTGGCTTGCGTCGCGATACTAGAAAGGCCACCCCCAAGGGCACAGCAGTCATAGCATCCCCGACGTTGTGAATTAGATCGGCCAGCAGAGCGACACTGCCAGAGAGCCAGAACACCACTGCCTGCAAGATGGCAGTGATTACCAAGCCCACCAGTGACCATTTGACAGCCCAGATGCCCCGAGCAGAGCTCGCAATTTCAGGATCGATCACCCCATGGCTATGGCTATGATCACCATGGTGGTGGTGATGATGATGGTGATGGTGGTGATTTTCTAGCTCTGGTCTAGGGACTTGAGGAATATCATCGGTGGGGATAGACGTAGGAAGTTGTGTCATAGTACTTCTCGAAAAAGAATTGAAAGCCACTTGCCCCTTGGGATAGGGCTTGGCTGGAAAGGCACTTTTGCTGCTAGGAAAGAAAAATTTCTATCAAATCTATCAGTACAAAACAAAAAATAGGAAAATAATATTATTTGCATAATATTATTTTTTATTATTAAATCTATTGAAAAACACAGGACTGGTTGAACATCAAAATACATTATAAACTAGTTTAAATCAAGTCATTACTAATTTTTTTTAGGGTCAGATGCCGAAGCCATAAAAAAACTTCGACATCATATCTTTAATTACTAACTGTTTAATTTAACAGTCACTTATCGAGTAATTTCGTGAATTATTCTTTTCCAGAATTCTTGATTACTGAAATCTAATTTATCTAATTCAGATGCCATCTGGGCTTGATCGATTTCTTCTCCATACACTGTTACAAAATCATCTTTCATACTGATAACTGTCCAACCACGAGATTCAGCCACATCAAAAGCATTAATATCATCGTCAGATCTTTGATCGTATGGACAGTAAATATCAGGGTTACCAGCAGCATAGGGACATTCACGGGGATCATCATGATGAAGCAGCATCATTAAAGCTGGACCAATGCCATCATCAGTGTAGTCAAGCATTGGTAAATCACCACTGGAATTACCAACCGCCATAATTGGTTTTTTCCCAATTAAGCGGTCAATCCCCACGACTTTACCTGGTCCATCGTTAAAGGGTTTCACCAGTTCTGGCTTTTTGACCAAGACATAAGTTCCATCGTCTTCTGGGTCGATATACTCGGTTTGGGTAGTACTACCAATGATGTTTTCAGGGGGAATACCGTAGGCATCTTCCGCAAAGGAGCGAATGAAATCCGTTCCACCCCCAGAGCAAATATAGACATTGAAATCATTACTTTGGAGATAATTGACCAGTTCAACCATGGGCTCGAAGGTCAGCTGGATGTATGGAAAGCCAAGGTATGGATGATTTTGTGTATCTAGAAATTCTCTAGCTTCCTGTTTATACTCTTCCGGTGTCATTTCCGGTAGTTGGAGATCTTCTAGGACGATATCCTTTTCAGTTAAAGAAGCAAGTGTTTTAAGATCTGGCAATGCATTGCCTAGCCTATATTTTATAAATTCCCCCTGAATAACTATTGGTTTTTCAGTCCACAGGGTTCCATCATTATCAATCGTAGCGATGCGATCGCTCTGAGGAACGTAGTTATCACTGGCAGGATTGGTTACATTTTCGACAAAGTTAAGAATCGTGTCTTTAGTCGTACCTTCATTCCAAGACACTAAAGGGTCATAGTCCGCAGCAGCAGGGGGACATGCCACAAAGCCTCCTAGGCAAAAGACTGATAACAGAATTGAGAAGAAAACTAAAAAGGTTCTTTTTTTCATGATCTAAGACTTTTCTGGTGTACTGGCTAAATTACTTGTTGCCAACCAAAGACATCTTTACTCAAGTAATGTATCTGGTTGATATAGCACTACGCATTAAGGTGTTTGACATTGATACAAGGTAAGTATTCAGCTATCAGCTATCAGCTATCAGCTATTAGCTATTAGCTTATGGGCTATGGGCACGCTATTTTACGAATAGCTGTTGAATACAATAAGCTGAACACTGACGGCTGACGGCTGAACGCGCAGGGTGCATCTCAGTTTTGCAAAAATACCAAAATCATGATATTATTGAAAGTGT
>WTKN01000189.1 GCA_011524395.1 Moorena sp. SS36440bin_2 | reverse complement strand
GAGAGGACTTACACGGTTTTGGATCCATTAATTGTTTTTATTATTTATGTTGCTCTACTCATGAAAAGGTGATACCCGTCTGATATTGACACGTTGTATAATTGCTCCTCTGCGAATGTTGATTGTTCCATTGGAGAAGACTTGTTGAACTTCAAAGGGTCCTGTACGTGGTGTAGCTAGCTTACGTAGAATCCCTGGTTTAGTTAACAAAACTTTGTCCCCCACTTTATAAGTGTAGTCTATTCTTTTGCTATTCTCAGCGCGATTAGAGGAATCTATTTGATCTTGTTTCCTCTGAGCTATTAAAGCCCAATCTGCATTAAATTTTACAGGTAAAATCATATCACGGCCAAAAACTAGCTGGCCAGGCGTAGCTTGTAGCGTGGTGTGATAAGTACACCTGATTGCATAAGCACACGCTGTAAGAAAGGGTTCAAAGGTTAACTCTTCTTTAGTTAAAGGTCTGTCTTCTAATTCAAAGGACCTTAATTGATTGCCTAGTACTTGGTGTATTCGTTCCAGTACAGCATTTGATTGTGGATTATAATCCGTTGTGGGTTTTTGTTTTATCCCCATGTTGTCACATAACTCTCTAAATAATTGTTTAAATTCTCCACCATTATCAAACCCTATTTCTTTTGGGCGTGGATATCTAGCTAGCCAAGTTGAATCAAAGATCCGTTGGGCTTCTTCACTACTTTTTGTGTGAATTCTAGCTATTTCAAACCAACTAGTAGCTGGGTCAATCATTGTCATCGCTCTTAATTCATATGACTTTCTTTTTGTCTTAATTGTGTAGGGGCCAATTAGGTCCACATTAACTCTTTTCCACGGTTTCACTTCTGCTTGTTTAGCTGGAAGGTGTCCGTACTTTTTACGCTGCTTTTTAGTCAATTGACATACTTCACAGGTCTTTACATACTTATCAATATCTTCTCTCATTTTTGACCAGTACATAGTTGATTGAATTGTTTTTAACATCCTGGTTGAACCGGGATGAACTAAGTACGTGTGAAACCAGTACATTACTCTTTCTTTTAGAGTTGCTGGTACTACAATCTTTTCTTTGTAGTGTATTAAATGTTTACCTTCCACCTTAACTGTGTGATACAGCGGATCGTCTTTTAGCTTACTCAACAAGCTTTTGTCCTTTTGTTGATGGGCGAATAACTCTTTGGGAGACATAGGGAATACCTCCTCTAGAATGTCTTCTTCCGTCACATAGGACATTTGGTCCTTTTCAGGTTCCCATTTAAGCTCATCGTGCTGTTTTGGTGTCATTTGTAGCCTACTTAGCGCGTCTGCTACAACATTCTTTTCTCCTTTTATATGTCTAAATTCAGGACCATATTCCTCAATTAGCATTCGCCATCTGACAAGTCTAGATGACGCTAATTTCCTATACAGTAAGTTCAAATGATCTGTATGTACTATTAGTCTTTGTCCCATAAGTATATTTTCAAATTGCTTAAGGGTTTCTACGATACTTAAGAGTTCTTGTTCTCCTGTAGAATAATTAGATTGTGCTGAATTCATCTTTCTTGTGTAAAATGCTAAAGGCTTATTGTCCTGCATTATAACTCCACCTAATTGGGTGTCGCTCGCATCTGTATAAATATGAAATGGTTCATTAAATTTAGGATATGCTAGCATTGTCTCTTGCTTAATCATTCTTTTTGCTTCTTCAAAGGCTTTTTGTTCTTCTTCGCCCCAGTTCCATTTAACCTTTTGTGAGATTAACTTAGATAAGGGAGCTAGAATGTGACTTCTGCGCTTCCACATATCACGATAATAGTTAACCATACCTAAGAAACGTCTTAATTGACGCTTAGTCTTGGGTGGCAATATTCTAGTTATCGCTTCCACTTTCTTTGGTAGTGGTTTGATTCCATGAGGTGTTAAAAGGTAGCCTAAGTACTCTAGCTCTTGTTTAAAGAACTCAGTCTTTTGTAGGTTAACTTTCATTCCCATGTGATGAAGTCGCGCGAAGACTGTTTTTACTTTGTCTAAGTGTTGTGCAAAAGTATCTTCATCATTACTTAAGATGAGAATATCATCTAAGTAAACTAAGACATAATCTAGGTCGCCAAAGATATCATTCATGGCTTTCTGAAAAATGTCAGGGGAAGTTGCAATTCCCATGGGTAATCGCTCATAGCTGTATTTACCCCAAGGGAGTACAGTTGTACACAGTTTTTGTGTGGCTTTGTCTAAAGGTATGTGATAGTACCCTTTTCTTAAGTCCACGGCTGTGGCAAACTTGAACTTTTCCATTTTTTGAAGTATATCTAATATTTTAGGTAGTGGGTAAGGTTTTCTTACTATCCACTTATTTAGTTCACGGAAGTCAGTGACTACGCGAACATCTCCTGTCTTTTTAGGGACAATGAAGGAGGGTGCAGCCCAGGTGCTGTCTAAGGTATGATGCCATATCTTGGCATCTTCAAACCTTCTACATTCTTCCTTTGTTAAGGATTCATAGGCCTTAGGCACGGGAAATGGTCGTGTGTGATAAGGCTGTGCATCTTTCTTAAGTTCAAAATGAACTGGTGCAATATTGAGGGTGCCAATAGCTCCTTCATACATTTCTGGATAGGCTTTTAAAACTTTAATTAGTTCTTCTTGTTGAGGTTGTGAAAGATGTTTTAGGGTTTTAACATGGTCTTTAATGCTTACTTTCCCGTACATCGCTTTTATAATTTCATTATGTCTTTCTTCTGACATTTGGATGATTGTTGAGTCCTTAGTCATCTCATAGATGTCTTGAAGTAACTCTTCACTACTTATTGTACCACGATCTTTCATTGGTACTACTACTTCATCCCAAACTATTTGTTGTTGTGAATAAAGTAAATCTATTTTTAGTTCACTAAGTAAGTCTGACCCAATTATCATGTCATACTTAGCTTTTGTTGGATCTGTTTGATCGTCTACGTGAACAGTCCAATTTATTACTTTGTTGTGGCTAAATTCTACTAGTTTAAAACTAATTTGGGCCTTTTTACGTGTTACGAATTGTCCACCCATTGTGTTCCATTTAACGCGTTCGTGTTTGTAACGCGACGTTTTAGCGATAAACGGTCGTAGTACGATAGTCGCCGATGTGCCACTATCTAGTAAAACACGTAACGGTCGTGTCGTATTATTCGCCGTATCAGCGATTTCACCGACCACCTCACTTGTAGCGTGAGTGATTTTTCGTCGTTTATTTAGACGATGGTTACTTAAGTACAAGTTTAAATAGCTTTCGTCACTGCTGCTACTATTAGTTAAACTATTTTCGTCCACGTCATTTAGCAATTTATCAATCGCGTTGTGGTCTTCGTGATTGTCAGATTCACTTTCCGACTGTTCCTTGTACGTTACTTTCCTTTTCTTAATTTGTTTAGACTTACGGTTCTTGTTCTTTGCTAAATGAGCATTCTGAATAAGGAAGTTCACTTGTTCACTAGTGAATGAGGGAGTCTTTTTACTCTCACTAGTTTTCTGGCGTTTAAGCCAACTGGGTTTCAAATGTTCATTCCCAGGCTTTTCCCAGCAGTTGTCTGACTTATGGGTTACCATCCTCTTGCAGTACTTGCACTTGTGGAGTTTATTTTCCTCCTTTTCTTCGGTGTCAGTGGAACTCTTTTTCCTCTTTTTCTTCGAGCTGGAAGAGCTAGAAGTGTTCTTGGATAAAGCTGAGGCAATCTTGGCACTTGCTTCCAAGCGTTCAATGTACTGAACAAACTCTTCAAGGTCCTTATCATAAGGATCATAATTGTTCTGTAACATTTGCTGATGGTATTCAAGTGGTTTGGAGTTGTCAATAATCTCAATGAGATTCTCCTCGGGTAAAGCAGAAACGCTTCTTTTACCTGGTGGGATTGGAAAGTACTTAAGGTACTTATTCAATTGCTTCAACCTGTGTTCAAACTGCTTGAAGTTGTTAGTAGTAAAATAAAGCTGGTAACGCATGTATTGCACCTGCCTACGATAGGCGTGCCTGTCGTTGTTAAAAGCTTTCAATGACACCTTTGCCAGGGAGTCATTTACCTTTTTCTCAGTCATGTTACCTTCACCAAGATTGGTATTAAATACCTCTAGATAGGTTCCTTTCAACAGGTTCCTAATCACATTTACCTTATGGTCAGGCTTTTCTAGCGGCATCATCGCCTCTAGTTCTTTGTAACTTTCATACCATTGTACATAGGTTTCAGGCGTTCCTTCCTCGAAAACCTTAATACTATACTCAATAGTTTCTGAGTTGTCATCATTTTTGTCAATTTTGACATCAAAGGTCTTAAATTTGTCCTTTTCATCCTCGCTGTTAGAGGACTTTTTCTCCGCTGGTTTTTCAAACGGGATTGCTGGTGGGAAACTAGAAAGTCCCTTTTGAGCCATCTTTTTGGCATACTCTACATCATTGTAGTGAGTTTTCATGGTGATCTTTTGATGCACCTTCTTTTTCTAGTATCGGGAGTGTTAACACTGTGCCCTATGCGCGTAAATACAGTGAAATAGATTCTAGTAAATCAAAAGATAAAATTGTGAGTTAATTTAGAAAGTGATCTACAAAGCTAATCGTAGATCGTGACTAGTATAAACTTGATGTTGGTCTTGTTTGCCTTTGTCACATTATTATGTAACAAGGTATTAATCTAACAGTTCATTAAGTTAGATGTGTTTACCAGTAGTTTATATTAACTAAACTGGTGTTGACAACTTGTCTACTATCGTGTAGTTGTCTCATGTCAAATCTTTATCAACTAGTTTTGTAACTCTAGTGATTAGCACGCTAGACTAACCTAAACTATCTGGAGACTTAGTTCAGCCTACGGCATACGCTTCCTCTATGGAATTGGAATAGTCACAAGTTCAAGAGAGGACTTACACGGTTTTGGATCCATTAATTGTTTTTATTATTTATGTTGCTC
>WTKN01000159.1 GCA_011524395.1 Moorena sp. SS36440bin_2 | reverse complement strand
AAAAGGGGCATATTGCCTATTCTAGCAATTATACGAATTGTGAGGTACAAATTTTTATTTTTTAGGGAGCAGGGAGCAGCTATCAGAGAGCAGGTAAGAGGTAAGAGGTAAAAAATAATGTGTACCTCATAGCTACGATAAACGCTTGATAAAGTGTTGCCGGAACAAGCCCAAGTGGCTGGTGCAATTTACGCTCCTTACGGGTCGAATCCGTGTTATCACCCTCGATTCGGGAGTCGGGGTAAGAGTGTGGGAAGTGTGGGAAGTGTAGGAAGTGTGGGGAGATGGGGAGATGGGGAGATGGGGAGATTTTTATTTCACAGGAATAATTGCTAGAACCATTATTCTACAATCAAGAGAGCTTTTTCATCACTCTTTCTGACTCCCTATTCCCTATTCCCTGTTCCCTATTCCCTGTTCCCTGTTCCCTTTCCTATATGTCTATTGTTATTGTCGAAAACCTCAGCAAAATCTACCCAGTAGCAATTAAACAACCAGGACTAAAAGGTACCTTAAACCATTTCTTCCGCCGTAGCTACCGTTCAGTCAAAGCTGTACAAGACGTTTCCTTTGAAATTGGCTTTGGAGAAGTAGTCGGATTCTTAGGGCCCAATGGTGCTGGTAAAACCACTACTCTCAAGATGCTCACTGGACTGATTCATCCGTCTAAGGGTCGAGTCAGAGTTGTAGATTGCATCCCTAAACGACGTCAACCAGGCTTTTTGAAAAAAATTACCCTAGTTATGGGGCAGAAGCAACAGTTGCTTTGGGACTTACCAGCCCTAGATTCCCTGAGAATCAATGCCGCTGTCTATGGTATTTCTGATACTGACTATAAGCATCGAGTTGGGGAACTGACCGAGATGCTTTCCCTAGAAGGAAAACTGACTCAGCCAGTACGAAAACTCTCCCTAGGAGAGCGCATGAAAGCGGAACTACTAGCAGCACTACTACACCAACCCCAAGTGCTATTTTTAGATGAACCTACCTTGGGATTAGATGTCAATGCTCAATTGGCCGTGCGGGACTTCTTGCGGGAGTACAACCAACGCACAGGAGCAACAATACTCTTAACCAGTCACTACATGGCTGATATCACTGCTCTTTGCCAACGGGTGCTATTAATCCATGAAGGTCGGCTGATTTACGATGGCTCTCTAGACGGATTACTCGACCGCTTTGCTCCCTATCGTGAGGTCACCGTAGAACTTGCCGAGCCCTTACCTGAGGTAAAGACTAGTCAGGATATGTTTTTACAGCGCTATGGTGAACTCAAAGAAGTAGATGGTCACCACGTGCGTTTCCTAGTGCGTCGGGAAGTGCTTACCGAGACTGTGGCTCAGATTCTCGCTGAGCTGGAGGTGATAGATTTAAGCGTAACTGACCCTCCCATTGAAGAAGTTATTGGTCGTGTTTTCCAGGCAGGAGTAGTAGAGTGAACTTCGCTGCAAAGGTTAGCTGGTCAGAATTAAGAATTAAGAATTAAGAATTAAGAATTTAGAATTTAGAATGCAGAATTTAGAATGCAGAATTTAGAATGAATAATGCAGAATTTAGAATGCAGAATTTATAATTTAGAATGAATAATTTAGAATGAATAATTTTTTGATTTGAAATTCCCTGTTCCCTGTTCCCTGTTCCCTGTTCCCTGTTCCCTACTCCCTAATCCCTAATCCCTAACATCAAAAATAAATGAAGCGCGTCCTAAAAATCATAAAAACATTCCTTAGTGTTTATTATGCCCATATGATGGAGTATCGGGCAGAAATATTTTTTTGGGTACTGTCCAATGTGTTACCTCTGATTCTAATGGGGATTTGGATAAAGGCATCCCAAGAAGCAGAATTTGGTCTCACTTCTACACAATTTGCCCGTTACTTTATTTCAGTGTTTTTTATCCGCCAGTTCAACTTGGTATGGGTGATTTGGGAATTTCAAAAAGAAGTATTGGAAGGGAAGCTTTCCCCACGATTACTACAGCCCATTGATCCAGTGTGGCATTACGTAACCGCTCACTTAGCAGAACGATTTATCCGTATGCCGTTTAACCTAGGGCTAATCGCTTTGTTTTTCGTGCTGTATCCCGAAGTAGCTTGGGTACCGAATCTTGGCAATCTCTTACTCGGTTGCATGGTGGTGGCAATGAGCTTTTCCCTACGCTTTTTGATGCAGTATACCTTTGCCATGTTCGCCTTTTGGACAGAACGAGCTAGTGCTATTGAAGAGTTATCATTTTTGCTGTACTTATTTCTTTCTGGGTTAATTGCTCCGTTGGAAGTCTTCCCTCCTTTGGTAAGGGAAATTGCCCAGTGGACACCCTTCCCTTATCTGATTCATTTCCCAGCAGCACTGTTTATTGGTTTACCTGTGAATGTGGTAGGGGGAATCTTGGTGATTCTAGGTTGGAGTTTGGTATTTTTCCTAGTCAACCGCTGGTTATGGCGTAAAGGGTTAAAGCATTACTCCGGGATGGGAGCTTAATCATAAATATTGCATTTCTTGTAAGCATTCAGCAGTCAGCCGTTAGCCGTCAGCCTTTGGGTGATAACACCTCAAGTAGCGTGGCACAGCCTTCGACGCTGATACGCGACACGCGCTATACGCGACACGCTGATAGCTGATACGCGACACGCTGATAGCTGAATACTTACCATTTATCAATTAACGCTCTAGCAAGGAATGACCCTAAAACGTTTGCCCCCAAATTATCCCCCTAATTTACCTGAACCACGTCACTGCCACCAACCAATGCTATGGTTGGCGATGGTTTTGGCCTCTGTTGTCATTCATCTATGCTTCTTGTGGATAGTGTATGTGCTCTTGATGGGGCGCTTCGAGAGTTCGCAACCCAGTCAGAATTTGATTGCCATCGATCTGATTGATATCATTCCGGAAGACATATCTGAGCAAGAGACATCACTAGAAGACCTATCAACAGCTCTAATCGATCAAAGCACGGATTTAGTTCTAACTAGTGCTAGGTCAGATCGGAATTTTAATCACCAAACTGTCTCTAACTCTACCATTGATGCCACTAAGCCTGACTTAGCTCAAACACCAACACAGGAAAGCTTACCCGTTCAAGACCTAGCACTGCCAACAGATTATGAATTAACTATACCTGTACCCGCACCTGAACCAACAACTCCGATCACTCCTGTTAAGCCTATTCAAGTCATCCAAAGGCCGCTACCTTTACCCTTACCTCTGCCACCACCGATTCAGCCACCGGCTTCCAGCATCTTGGAAGAGTCGGCATCAAAAGATACCTTTGTGGTTAAGATGAGTAACTTTGGTCTGACTAATCCGAATCGGGATATTCCAGACCAATTGGCTATACCGCTACCAGCTAACAAAACGGAATTTTCCGCTGAGGAGCTGAATTTGACAGGTATTGATTTATCGGAAGAGTTAGTGTTGAAGGTGGTGGTGTTAATTGATTCCAATGGTAAACCGGAACTGCTAGCGGACTATATTCAAGTGCAGCAAGGCAATATTAGTATTGAGCAGGCTCAACAACTCGCTCAGCAGGTGATTCGCAATTGGCTGTTTGCCCCTACTTACATGGCAGGTCAACCAGTTTGGCAAGCTTATCGCTTCCAACTGACCATTAGTCAATTTTTTAGGGAGTAGGGAGTAGGGAGTAGGGAGTAGGGAGCAGGGAGTAGGGAGCTAAGGCCAAAGGCCACGCTACGCGATCAGAGCAGGCAAGAGGCAAGAGGCAAGAGGCAAGAGGCAAGAGTTCAGATTTTTGATCTAAAAAATGTGGCATTTTGATTTTGTTATGTTATGATCCTAAAAGCGATGGAAACACTGCGGATGTAGTTTAGTGGTAAAACCTCAGCCTTCCAAGCTGATGATGGGGGTTCGATTCCCCCTATCCGCTCTTAGTATGTGATTTGTATATATTATCGTGGTTTAGTGCGATGCTCGGTACGATCCGCTACGCGAACGTACTGGACAGTTGGTGCGTTACGGGGCGGAGTATGTCAATCCTGGCAACGAGGCAAAAAATCAGAGGCTTTCCGCCCCTAACGCACCCTACGGCTAATGCGATCGCATAATTCTAAATTCTAAATTCTCCAGCTAATTAGCAGGTTAGAGCATAAGCAAAAAAGCGGAAATCCCTAAGGGATCCCGCTTTTAGTAATAATTTTTAGTAAGAATCAGAGAGTGTCAAGACTCTACTTGACACTCGAAATTGAAATTGAATTCCTCGGCACTACCACCAATGCCAATGCCAGTTTCAAATATCTCGGCATTAGTTAAGGTCATGTTGTTCATGACAGCTCCAGACACATCGGTGTCGTAAAGCTTGGCCGCTGTCAAATTAACTTGGTTGAGATTAGCACAGTTTAAACTGGCATTGGTAACAAAGGCTTGGGTTAAGTTAGCCCCGTTTAAGTTGGCTCCAGTCAGGTCAGCACCTTCTAGGTTGGCTTCGATTAAGATTGCTCCTTGCAGGTTAGCATTCCTCAAATCAGCCCCAAGTAGATGTGCACCCGATAGATCCGCTCCTGTTAAATCACATCCTTTACATTCACCAGTTGAGAGCAACTGTTGAACCTGGTCTGGGTTCTCAGCTACTGCTGAACCGGTGAAGAAAAGGGAAGCGACTAAGGTTAGCGTTGCCAAAATATTGAATTTCATTTTTGGCCTCCCTAGAAGGAAAATTATTAGTATGTATTGCTTTATCCCACTTTCATGATAACCCATTAGTTGTCCGGGATTATACTGATGATTTGTTAAGGTTAGTTATGGAATTTATCCCTCAATTGGTGAGGTTGTTAAGAAAATACAAATAATTCTTAAGGTTAAGGGATTAATGTGGTAGGGGATTAAGCGATCGGCATACTTAATTGTCTTGATGCAAAGCGCGAGTGGGGGAAACCCCCGTGAGGCCACTGCATCGCTTGTCTGTAGTACCCCCACACCCGGTCACCCCACACCCAATAC
>WTKN01000343.1:697-4974 GCA_011524395.1 Moorena sp. SS36440bin_2 | reverse complement strand
CCAAAAACCTGATAGCTGATAGCTTAAGTCCTTTATTTCCAAAGGTTTTTAAATGTCCTATCCTATTCTAATAAGTTTCTCAGGGTTATCTCATACTTTTCAAAGACTCGGTTAAGATAGGTTAAATACTTTGAATATTAATTACATAGATTGGAATTAAACCAATATTGTTTTAGTTTAATTCTGTCTACGGACTTACGAGTCAGTTCTGATATTCGGGAGAGTTGTGTCATGAAAGATATCAAAAAAACCCTAATGGTAAGCGCTGCCTTGACTAGTGTCTTGGCTCTAGGTTTAGGTGTAGCATCTGAAAACGCCTTGGCCGGTAAGGAAGGAATGGAAAAATGTGCTGGTATCGTTAAGAAGGGGATGAATGATTGTGGAGCCAACGATCATAATTGCTCCGGGCATGCTGCGGTAGATAGCGATCCTAATGAGTGGATCTACGTTCCTGAAGGCACTTGCAAGAAGATTGTTGGTGCAACTCTTGTAGAACCAAAAACCTCCAGCCAGGACACTGAAAAGCCAACCGAGAGTGCGCAAGCCAATTAAACCAAGCTATCAGCACGCTGCGCCTCAGCGATCAGCTTTTGAATCATCGCTGAGTAGTTTTATGTACACAGATCCCCCCTGATCCCCCTTAAGAAAGGGGGGAATTAGATTCAGCTGAGTAGGGTTATGTATACAGATCTCCCCTGACCCCCCTTAAGAAAGGGGGGAATTAGATTCAGCTGAAATGCTTCGTGCTGATACCTTACCACTACCATGGATAAATCCTAAAAATAATGCCATGAAAACAATGTCATGAAAACAATGCTATGACAACTCAGGTTTCTTCAGCTTCAATTAACGGTGCTGGAATCGGTTTACGCTCCGCCCATTATCAAGATATCCTTACTGATCAACATACTATACCTTGGTTTGAGGTATTATTAGATAATTATTTAACGTCTCAAGGTTTACCACTCCACTATTTAGAAAAAGTCCGCCAAAACTATCCCGTTACGTTACATGGCGTCGGTATGTCTTTGGGGTCAACCGACCCTTTAGATTTAGACTATTTGACAAATTTAAAAGAGTTAGCCCAGCAGATTGAACCAGCATACATTTCCGATCACCTCTCCTGGATTTCCGTTAATGGTCACTATCTTAACGATTTAATTCCTCTTCCTTATACCGAAGCAGTGATAGAACATGTAGCCCAACGGATCTTGCAAGCTCAGGAATTTCTAGGTTGTCGGATTTTGATAGAAAACCCATCGGCTTACGTGAGTTTCACAGATTCAACCATGCCAGAATGGGTATTTATTCAACAATTGTTAGAAAAAGCCGATTGTTACTTGCTGCTAGATGTCAACAATCTTTATGTCACTGCTACTAATCAAGGATTTGACCCCCTTGATTATTTGAATACAATTCCAGCAACCAGGGTCAAACAAATTCATTTAGCAGGGTATGAAGAACGGGAAGATTATCTATATGATACCCACGGTTATCCTGTTCATCCTCCAGTGTGGGAATTGTATCAAGCAACATTAGAGCGCTTTGGTCCGGTGCCTACTCTGATTGAATGGGATACTGATATCCCAGCTTTTGAGGTATTAATGACTCAAGCTAGTAAAGCTCAGGAGTATTTAGATCAGGTAAGTATAACAAAGGGAACAGGGAACAGGGAACAGGGAACAGGGAGTCGGGAGTCGGGAGTCGGGAGTCGGGAGTCGGGAACTTCGGATCAAAAATTATCACAATTTATTTAGGATACTTATATATAGCCTTTTTCAATAGATCATGAAACCAAATGTTGATTTCTGATTAAAGCACAAAATAATCGCATCTCTTTACTACTATTCCCGATTCCCGATTCCCGATTCCCGATTCCCGATTCCCGATTCCCTTTGCTATAACCTTAAAAACCGATATAATCATGGAATTAAGGACAATACAACAGTTATTTTACGATGCTGTTTTTGAAAATAATCCTGCCAGTACACAAACCCTTGCTCAACACATCAAAGCAGCTAAACAATTGACCCCTGCTGAAGGGTTAGCCATTTATCGTAGCAGTGTCCTAGGCAACCTGAGCCAAACCTTAATGTCAATTTATCCAGTCTGCTGTTGTTTGGTGGGAGAGAAATTTTTTGAAGGAACAGCGATCAGCTATATCCAACGCTTTCCTTCTCTATCAATGGATTTAGGGAATTATGGCGAGCACTTTCCTGATTTTATTACCAATTTTGAGCCAGCAAAACAGTTACCCTACTTACCAGATGTGGCGCGGTTAGAGTGGCACTGGCATCGTGTGTTTAATGGTGAAGAAGCTACCAAGTTAGATGTCCAAGCATTGAGTACAGTTCCCCAAGAAAAATGGGGAGAACTGATTTTCCATTTACCTAAAAATAGTGTTCTGATCGAGTCAGCTTACCCTATCCATCGCATTTGGGAAGTTAATCAGCCTGAATACGAAGGTGATCAGCAAGTCAATTTGGATGAAGGTGGGATACAACTATTCCTCTGGCGCAATGGTTATGATATGCGCATTGAGCTGCCAACACAAGCAGAATGGCAACTGCTGAAAGCTTTTCAAGGGGAAAATCGATTTGAAGCCATTTGTCAAGACCTGGCTGCTGATGAATTAGCTATTGATGTAGCATCTGAATTACCGCAATTTGTCCAACGTGGATGGATTGCAAGGTTTTCGATTTAGACTTCTTCTTATAAAGAAGGCTTGTGACAGCGGTGCAGAAGTTGGGATTTTAGGAGGGGTGAGACTCAACCTTTGTCTAACAGTCTGCTTAAATTATCGGAAATAGTTTGGGTGTTGGGATGATCCTCGGGTGCATCTCAATGCATGCAATTAGGCAAAAATGCTAATAAAATCTCCAGACTTCCCACATTCCGAACACTCCGGACACTCCCGATACTCCCGACACTTCCCACACTTACCGTATTTTTTACAAATATGAGATGCACCCCATTGGGAATGGGTTGATTATTTTACCACAGAATTTTTAATTTAATCTTTAAGCCATATTGGCTCTCATAATTTGGTTATTCAGTTAATAATTATACTGTTGATATTCTTGAATTAATCCAATGAGCATTAATGATTTAGATTTTATTCAAAACACTCCTGTAGAAAATAATATATATGGGGGGGCTGCGGCTGATGTCTTTACAATTAATTCTTCAGGCGGTATTACACGCGTAAGTAATAATGAACCTGATAGTTATTACATATTAGTTCCTTTTAGTGGAGTGACAGTTGAAGTTACACGTACACAGTTTGAACAATATTGTGGATGTAATGTTGCTAATCTCTAAGGGTCTTAGTGGTTCAGAAAAGTCTTTCATCTTTATAAATTAATGGTTCTACCGAACTTGCTGTGTAAAACTATTATGGAATAATTCGTGATTTCGATGGCACAAACTGCGGTTTAGCTACACAAATTGTGGAGAACTTACCTGTAATTGAGGAAAAGTTGCCGCCTTGTGCCATAAGGAAGGATTGTAGATGGTGGAATCAGGAAGGCAAAACAGCTTGTTTTCGCTGTCCACAAGTTATCACAGACAATGACAATCCTTCCGAACTCATGGGGAAAGTATCAATGCCAAAATAAGCAATTAATCTGGTTGACTGACAAAACTATTCAACAACGAGTGGTATGTCTGTATTTTGAATTCCAGCTGATAGCTTCATTCTTCCATCGATTATCACGAAGCGTTCGCGTAGCGTGTGCGTAGCACAATGCAGCGTCTTGAGCAGCTTGGACAACAGAGGGAACCGAAGCAGGAAAATATCTATCCCTATCCCATCACGGAACGAGAGCAAATTATAATCCGACTGTAAGGAGGACAGAATTAAGAATTAATTCTAAATTCTTAATTCTTAATTCTTAATTCTTCAATGCGAACTAATTAGTAAAGCACTGCACCTGGTCCTTCAGAAATACCAGTCTTGGGGACTTCTTCGTCTCCAACCCATTCAGAACCATTAAACACATTACACCACATCCATCCACTGTCATCTCGCCCTTGATGTAACAGGTAAATTTGGTCATTATATACGACGGCTGATGGTCCAGCAGTTATCCCAGTTTTATGTATCTTGTGATCTCCAGCCCACTTATCGCCATCGAAGACATTGCACCACAGCCAACCGTTATCACCTCTGCCCTCGTGAAACACGTATACTTGATCGTTGTAGACTAATGCATCTGGATCATCGGTTAAACCTGTGGCCCGTACCTCTTTATCTCCAGCCCACTCATTGCCATCAA
>WTKN01000343.1:0-597 GCA_011524395.1 Moorena sp. SS36440bin_2 | reverse complement strand
AAACGTTATACCAGAGCCAACCACTATCCCCTCGTCCTTGGTGGAACACATAGAGGAGGTCATTGTATACTACTGCTGATGGACTAGAGGTAATTCCGGTCTTAGGAACTTGTTGATCTCCAGCCCATTCATTGCCATCAAAAACGTTATACCAGAGCCAACCACTATCCCCTCGTCCTTGGTGGAACACATAGAGAAGGTCATTGTATACTACTGCTGATGGGCCAGCAGTGATACCAGTATTACCAATTTCTTTATCTCCAGCCCACTCATTACCATCAAAAACGTTATACCAGAGCCAGCCACTATCTCCCCGTCCTTGGTGGAATACATATAACAGGTCATTGTATACTACTGCTGATGGATCTCCTGTCATCCCAGTTTTAGGAACTTGTTGGTCTCCAACCCATTCATTGCCATCAAAAACGTTATACCAGAGCCAGCCACTATCTCCTCGCCCCTGATGAAATACGTAGATGTTGCTCATTGTTTGTTCCCTAATTTGTCTCTAGTTAATCATACTAGTACAACAATACACCTATAAACATTCTAGAAAGAGCCTGGGGTAGGGCAGGGCATCTCGGAACCTGGATTGAC
>WTKN01000222.1 GCA_011524395.1 Moorena sp. SS36440bin_2 | reverse complement strand
AAGAGGCAAGAGGCAAGAGGCAAGAGGCAAGAGGCAAGAGGCAAGAGGCAAGAGTGAAAACAATATGTGTAACTCATAGCTATGATAAAAGCTATAATAGGCGAACTTATGAAAACTAATAGAGTTGGTAAAACCTATTTTTAAGCTATAATCTCTAGTTCCCTTAACTACTTATTACTATTCTTGTTTATGTAATGGTAAATTCTAAATTCTTAATTCTTAATTTTTAATTCTTAATTCAAATTAACAGCCATATGCAGAAATTATCGCCTCCTAAAAAATCATTATACTATAGTTATTTTTTGTCTTTGAACTGCTTGGTAACAGATTGAGCTTTATCCTTTAAGTTTGCGCTGGTAGCATTGGCTCTGTCTTTCAACTGCTTCGTAACGGATTGAGCTTTATCTTTCAACTGTTCAGTGGTAACTTTTGCTTTATCCTTGAACTGTTCAGTGACTGATTGGGCTTTATCTTTCCATTGTTCTGGCATCTGTTGAGCTTTGCGCTTGACATCTTGAAACTCTTGTACAGTTTTTTGATAATCTTCTTTGATCAGGTCTGTAGCTTGACTAATTTTTTGATTCAGTCCTTCCCCATAGGGTTTACTATTTTGAGCAACTGCATCCAGTACAATTACCCGCTTTCTGCCAATACTCGAAATTGCTACCGGTGGGAGTAGATACATACCATCTATAACCCCATGCCAGCCAATGTCCGAGAAGAGATAGTTTACTACACTACCGCTTTTGGGTTTGAGCAAGTAGTCCACTAGCTTACCAATTTTGTTACCCGCATCTGTCCAGACCTCATGTCCAATCATGGAATCCCAAGACTCGGTTTTCTGTTGAGCTTTGTTATTTTTGCTAGTGTTGACGAGAATACTATCGGTGCCAATACTCTCTACTTGAGCCCAAGCAAAGTACCGTTTTTTCGCCCCAAGTAATCCAGACTTACACCTTAAGCCCACGACTCGATGAGTTTGATAGTCTAACAAAAGTTGATCAACATGACCAATTTCTTCCGTCGTCTGACGCTCTAAGACTAGACGATTGATTAACTGGCTCTGCCTAATCGGTTTGGGTTGGATAAATAGTAAAGACATCTATTCATGTCTCCAATAGTTAAGAACTGGGGATGGCGGTGGGAAAAAGACACATAAAGACACATAAGGCTCTAAGCGTTAAGCTATCACACCCTCAGCTCCTCACCCTCTTGAGCTTAGAGCTTACGTTAAACAGCTAAACCAAAAGCTTAGTTTATGTCTGGGGGAAGTATATATCCTTAGATCGGATACTACAGAAAGCGACCATGGTTCGATAGTCTTTCCTTAGAGTGTTTGCTTAAGGTTAAGATTATGCTTGTGTACCCCTCTGTAACTTTTTCTATCTAGATTTTAGCTTACAATAATTGGATAAAATCTGATCTAGGGGATGACCAAGGAGTGAGTTGAGACTATGCGCTTATTGTTTTTGATTTCAGGCTTCGTGATTGGCTTAGCTATAGCAGCTATTTTATTCGCCCTCCAAAATAAAGCTATTGTGGCGGTAAACTTTGGAGTTTGGACTGTAGAAGAACCTTTATCTCTAGTGATTCTTTTAACTCTATCTATGGGCTGTTTAGCTGGTTTATTAATCTCTACACCTACTTTAATTAACCAAAGTCGTAAACTAGCTCGGCAACGGAAACGGATTAATGAGCTAGAGCAGGATTATAATGAAACAATAGTAAATATTGATAATCAACGCAAAAGAATAGAGTATTTAGAAGATAGTTTGAAAAGTAAGATAGGTGCCTCATCAGCAGAATCTGAGGCGCAATAGCTGGAAAACTGTTAAGCATTCAGCGGTCAGCGGTCAGCGGTCAGCTAAAACAAACCCTGCGTAGGGTGCGCCAATGGGCAATGGACAATGGGCAAACGGTAGAATTTAATACTTCGAGATTAATGAGAGTTGAAAGTCAACATAAAAGTAGATCAGCTAGGCTAGCTGGAGCCTCACGCCAGAATTTTTAATTTGGCGTGAGAGGAATGCGCGGCTGTGGAATGAAATGCAGCAGCCAAGTTACTAGTCAGGCGAAACCTGAGACTCAATGTATTTCCGAAGTGTGGAAATGGTGACGCCGCCACAAGATGCAATGAAATACGAGTTATTCCACAAAACATCTTTCCAGTAAAACTGATTGATTCGTTCCTGGAATTCACTTCGTAGTCTGCGACTCGTAACGGTTTTGAGATTATTGATGAACTTAGTTAACTCCATTTGCGGGAAATATTGAAACAGTAGGTGAACGTGATCCTCCTCGCCATTGAATTCGATTAACTTACAGTCCCACTTCTGGCAAAGGTTTTCTACTATCTCTCCTAGTCGTTGCAGCATTTTTGCGTTAAATACCTTACGACGATACTTAGAAGTTAGAACCAGGTGAGCCTTCATGTCACTTACTGATCTTCCTTTTGAAAGGAAATCATCTTTCATGGCAACAATCCTAAAACTTGTGCTAGGATTAGTGTAGGCAAAATACACATCACTAAGCCAGGAAAGTGAAATACACGTACCAGTACAAGGCACTTCCAACTATCGAGCAGAAGTTAGAGCTAAATCTCTGGCTGCGGATTTGCCAGTACTGGTACAACCGACAGTTAGGAGACAGATTTGACTGGTGGGAGAATAATCGCTCACCAGTCAATGCTTGTCCGCTGGTTGCATCGTTGCCTGAGTTGCGAGACAAGCCGAACTATTACAGTCAAAAAAAGTACCTACCAAACCTCAAAAAAAAGTTTGTAACGGTTGGATGGTCGGGTGAAGAACTGGATTTTTGGAGAGTTCCAGCAAATACACTGCAAGAAGTTTGCAAACGGGTTGACAAGGCGTTCGAGAGATTCATTGCAGGTGATAATAAAGGAACTCGAAGTGGTAAGCCACGATTCAAATCGCAATCACGCTACCGATCATTTGTTATCGAAGGGGCTGGAGTTAAATTGCATTCTTGCTCGATTGGTGGCAAGTACTTGTACGTCAAGATTCCCAAAATCGGGCTGATCAAGATTCGTTTCCACCGTAACCTACCCGATGGGGCGATCCTCAAACAGGTTCAATTTATCAAGAAAAATGATGGTTGGTTCGTGAACCTGCGATTGGAAGATCCAACTGTTCCAGCGGTAACACCAGATTCGATCCTGCCAACTTGGGAGAATTCCCTCGGGATGGATGCCGTTTTACATGAGGATGATTACCTTGCTACATCGGAAGGTGTAAAACTTCCATCGCGCAAAGTCCTACGAAAAAGTCAGCACAAACTAACCCGAATTTCTCAAAAAAAGAACGCTCGAAAGCGGGGCTCTAGATCCCGTCGCAAACTGGCAAAACGAGAAGGGCGTCAACACCAAAAGATAGCAAGGTGTCGTAAGGACTTCCAATACAAAACAGCTCACGAATTATTAAGAACTGGTAAAAAAGTTTTCTTTCATGAAAACCTTAATCTTAAAGGTCTTACGAAGCGTAATGCACCCAAACAAGACAAAACTGGTGCCTTTATTCCAAATGGTCAATCGGCTAAATCTGGACTTAATTTGAGTTGGGCAGATGCCGCTTTTGGCCAATTCTTCCAAATCCTCGGACACATAGCTGAAAAAGCTGGGGCTGTAGTAATTGCGAAGAATCCTGCTTATACATCTCAACTACTTGCGTATCGGGATGAGGTGATTTTTACCAATACCAGCATTCGCGAGTATTGGGATGACGTTGAAAGGCAATTGAAAGATAGAGACATTAACGCTGCTATCAATATCAAAAGAGTGGGGCTGGACGTGTTCCCCACTATAAAACGCTCCCAAGGTAAAGTTGTGATTGCTGACTCAATTACCAATGATACCTCTAAGGAAGTTCTACGCATTCTTCGGAGTGTCTGAGAAGCCTACACCATACCTTTGGTTGGTGTAGGAGCGTCACGATAAGTAAAAGAGATTAAACGAATACTTACCTCTTTTCTTAAAAAGCTGTTCGCGTAGCGTGGCCAAAGGCCTTTAGCTTACCTTTTACTTACCTATTTTAACTACTTATCAAGGATTCAAACTCAGCTTTTAATGATTCAAAATCTGCCACCCTTGACACCAGTAAATTATCTTTACCAGCATCATTTAATCGTTGTTTCCAATAACTGATGATTTCTGGGTGATTCATCCAGAATTCAATAACACTATCTACAGCTTTATCTATACCCCAATCTGCCTGGGAGGTAAAGGTTTCAGCTGATTCAAGTATAGCATCCAGGGTACACTGATAAGTACCTAAGTATTTCAGCCGGGGTGGGACTTTTCTCTGACTCAACGTCTGTTGATGATTGAAAAAGTCTAGGACAGGAGATACTCCTAAGATTTCAAAGGTGTATTTCATAGGTTAAATACCTTCCTTTTTACCAGTTAATAAGCATTCAGCCATCAGCATTCAGCCGTCAGCTAATCAACGGTAGGTAGTTGCGTAGGGTGCGTTAGGGGGGCTCGCCGCAATTTTCAGGCTCGTAGCCAGCCTTCGGAAAGTCCGCCCCGTAACGCACCACCGGGTCAAACACTGATAGCTTATAGCTGAACGCGCACGCGTGCGCGTAGCGCTTATGCTGACATCTGTTCGCGCAGCGTGCGCGTAGCGCTTATGCTGACATCTGTTCGCGCAGCGTGCGCGTAGCGCTTATGCTGACAGCTGAATGCTTACTGCTATAGAACTGCTATTTACTAAATAATAAAGGAATTGTTAAATTAGTTTTGTAGTAATTGTAACACAATGCTATAGCCTGTAGCACAGGGAACAGCGGATCTGGGAACAGCGGATCTGGGAACAGGGAATCGGGAGTCGGGAGTCGGGAATCGGGAATCGGGAATCGGCAAGAGTGAAAAAATCTTGTGTATCTGATTAGACTAGAAAGGACTATACTTCCCTATCTCCCTATCTCCCTATCTCCCTATCTCCCTATCTCCCTATCTCCCTA
>WTKN01000021.1 GCA_011524395.1 Moorena sp. SS36440bin_2 | reverse complement strand
TCAGTCATTACTCAACTTTAGGGATTACCATTTAGCTCTAAGGGTAGCAATCCTCTGACCAGATAGCATTTTCATTTGAGATGTAAACATAGAGGGAATCGGGAATCGGGAATCGGGAATCGGGAATCGGGAAAAGGGAAAAGGGAAAAGGGAGCAGGGATCAGGGAGTAGGGAATAGTAGGAAAGAGAGGATAGTTTTTAGTATTATGAACAATCAGCTTTGGTTTTATTAAATTATAGACAACGAGCATTTTTTTATATTTCCTAAATCAAGGAATATAAATTTTTTCTATAGTAATTAAAAATGTTGACTCTTTGGTAATCTCTAATTTTAGATACTTATAATACAGGGTTTTTCATAACTATAAAGTCAACAATATTTTTTCCCTGCTCCCTGCTCCCTGCTCCCTGCTCCCTGCTCCCTGCTCCCTGCTTCCTTTTCCCGTTACTAAATCTTCGATCCTCGACCTGTCCAAAACAATTGATAATTAACTTGGGTAATGTCGATGTCTCCCGACCCTGACAACAGCGGTAGAGAGAGACTTATGACATCCCCCAAGCGTCCACCACTAGTTAAACCCAAAGCCCTAGCGCTGATTTTATGGATCTACAGATTATCGAACGAGATGGTAGACGATACCTTCCTACCGAGCAGTTGTCGATGACCGAATGGCCTCGGCTCACCACAAACCAACCTCTACCAACCCTTCCTCTCAAAGTAGATGACCTGTTTTTAGTCACAGATACCCTAGGGAATATTTCGGGAAACTTAGAAAACGAAACCACCAGCACAACCGGGTTATTTTGTCAAGATACCCGCTTTCTCTCTCGCTTAGAGTTACAAATTGAAGGGCAACTCCCCATTCCCCTTAGTAGCAGTGCTGAGGAAGGATTTGTCCTATCGGTCATGTGTTGCAATCCCCGTTCACCTAATCTTCCCCCAAAAACCCTAGGCATTCAGCGGCAGCTAGCCCTCCATGGTGGCTTATGGGAAGAAATTGTAATCACCAATTACGACACTCAACCCCTTAACTTCAGCGTCAGCCTCAGTTTTGATGCCGATTTTAAAGACTGGTTTGAAGTCCGGGGTCATCAGCGACAGCAACGGGGAACTCTGCTGCGTTCACTACCCCCTGATATCGATATCGATTTAGATACCCTGCTAAGCCTAACTGAGTTCAACACCAATACCATCAACCTAGCTTACCAGGGACTCGATAACTCCCTGGTTGAATCTCAGATCTACTTTATGCACCGTCTCCCAGACACCTACAAAGGGGACACAGCAGTTTGGGACTTGTGCCTTAAGCCTGGCGCTACGGAAACCTTAGGCTATCGACTAGAAATGGTCACCCACAAAGCCCGAATCACTACAGCTAACATTCCCACCACCCTTGAAGAAGCTAAGACCGCTAACTTACTCCAAAACCAGGAATGGTATAAACAGATAACTCACATTAGCTCGGATAATGAAACCCTTAACCAAGTGATTTCTCGGGCAATACGAGACATCTTTTTACTAAGGCAGACTATTAATGGCTGCACAGTTCTTTCCGCAGGAGTACCTCGGTTTTCCACCTTGTTTGGACGAGATTCCTTAATTGCTGCCTCACAAACCTTAATCCTTGACCCTACCATCGCCAAAGGGACTCTGGAAATTTTAGCCCAGTACCAAGGCCAAGAGGATAACCCATCGCGGGATGAGCAACCAGGTAAGATTTTGCATGAACTCCGGGTTGGGGAATTAGCTCGCTGTCGGGAAATTCCTCATACTCCCTACTACGGTACAGTTGATGCTACCCCACTCTGGCTGATACTCTATGCCGATTACTATGCTTGGACAAATGACACCACTACCCTAGACCAGCTCTGGCCCAATGCTTTGGCTGCCATGGATTGGATTGATAGTCAATCTCAGGAAAACGGCTATCTCTGTTATCAGCGCCAATCCAAAAAGGGTTTGCGTAATCAAGGGTGGAAGGATTCCGGTGATTCCATGGTCACTCGTGATGGTTCCCTAGCAACGGGAGCGATCGCATTATGCGAAGTCCAAGCTTATGTCTATGGCGCTAAAGTTAGGCTAAGCCATCTGGCCAGGATCAAGCAGCGAATTGATTTAGCGGAGCGTTGGGAAAACCAAGCCCAGGAACTCAAGGAACGCTTCAATCAGGATTTTTGGCTAGACGACCTAGACTTCTGTGCCTTAGCACTAGATGGAAAAAGAAAACTAGTAGATAGCATAACCTCCAATCCTGGCCATTGCTTGTCTTTGGGCATTTTTACTCCAGAAAAAGCAGCTAGTGTAGCAAAGCGACTGTTAGAACCAGATATGTTTAATGGTTGGGGGATTCGTACCCTAACTAATCAATCCGCTGCTTACAATCCGATCAGCTATCATGTCGGCTCAGTTTGGCCCCACGAAAATTCCTTGATTGCCCTGGGATTGCGTACGCTAAATCAAGTTGATCAAGCCTTAGAAATTGCCAAAGGCATGATTGACATGACCGTTGAGCAACCCTACTATCGTCCTCCAGAACTATTCTCTGGTTACCAGCGCACTCCCAACAGCTCTCCGGTCAAGTATCCAGGAGCCTGTCCTCTCCAAGCCTGGGCAACTGGCAGTATTTTCCAACTGCTGCAAATGATGGTGAATTTGGAACCGGATGCTCCAGGAAACAATTTACATATTTTCAAACCAACTTTACCAAATTTTATCAATCAACTCTTAGTTCGTAACTTGCGGATTGGTTCAACGGTGCTAGACTTGCAATTGGAACGAGCTGACACAACCACCACCTGTAAAGTGGTCAAAAATTCCGGTAACCTCACGGTTGTGATCGAAAGCTAATCCAGTTAATAGCAAAGGGAAAAGACAAAGCATAGGGCTATAAATTTGTCTGGCGCTTAGTGGTAAGGCTTTCATACAATTGACCCTTAGCACTAAGCGCTGAACTCCCACGCACTTCCTTTATACTTGCGCTCGTGCCGATGGTCGGCAAGTTGTCTTGACCATTCAGCCGGATAGTGCTTGGGAGTTTAAACCTATTGTTCAGGGTGTTTGAGTGTAGGTGGGGTATCGGCAGGTGCGCACCAAAGGGCGAATTTAATTCGTCATTGGTCAAGGGCACCTAAAAAAATTATTTTAATCATAATTAAAAGCTTAATTGTTTCCATGTATTTTCCAACTGCCTTGTCGATCTAAGGGAATCATGTAAATATGGCGGTTGCTTACTTAAAGCTTGGCACACCCCGCCCTAATTCAAATCACGATAGTGGGGTAAGCGATTGCCCCACTGCCAGAAGATCCCAAGGAGTGAGCCAATCTCCGACGACAATCCTACTTCCTGCTAGCCAAGGGCGCTTAGCAAGAGTAGGTTACAGACCCACCATGGACAAGACACGCTAAGTTACTATGTCTAGTTTGTTACGAGCTGTTCTCCAAAGTAACGAGAAAGCTGATTTGCGTCAGTTTATCAGCCAACTGCGATCTGAACAAGAGCAGTACTTTCTAAGGAATCAGATTCTGCAAGCGTTTGATAATTACTGCACTACTCATGACAAGCCTGCTTACTTTAAAAGAACTTCCTCTATCGCCGAACTACTGAACTATACCCACGAAATTATTCTGGAAAAGCAAAACCTTTGGCTTCTTCTGCGCACAAGGGTTGCTTCTCAAGAAATCTATCGGCTGGCAGCGGATTTGAGCAGTTTTGAACCAATGCCAGTAGAGGAGTTACTAAGCTTACGCGATCGCTGGGTTAAGCGCTACTTCCCAGAAAAAGGGGGTCTGCTAGAAATTGATGTTGGTCCGTTTTACAAAAATACTCCTACAATTCGTGACCCGAGAAAAATTGGCAATGGACTGGAGTTTCTTAACCGTTACTTATCTAGCCAATTATTTGCTGACTCTAAGCAATGGCTAGAAGAGCTGTTGAAAAACTTACGAGCACACCACTACGACCAGACCCCATTACTCCTCAACAACCGAATTGACTCAACGACCCAACTCTTTGACAAGCTTAAGGAAGCACTCACATTAGTCGGGGATCTACCAGCTCATACCCCCTATGAAAAGTTTCGCTTCGAGCTTCAAGTTCTGGGTTTTGAAGCAGGTTGGGGTAACACTGCTGGTCGAGTGCGGGAAACCCTAGAACTCCTTGAGCGGTTAATGGACGCTCCTGATCATGCAGTCCTCGAAGCCTTTATTTCTCGTATTCCCCTAATCTTTCGGGTTGTTCTGGTTTCCGTTCATGGCTGGGTTGGCCAAGAAGGAGTCTTGGGTCTTCCCGAAACCGCTGGTCAAGTGGCATACGTCATCGACCAAGCCAGTAGCCTGGAAAAAACCATCCAAAACAATATTAAACTCTCAGGTCTTGACGTTCTGGGCGTCGAACCAAAGGTGATCGTTCTGACTCGCCTAATTCCCAACTGTGAAGGAACCCAGTGCAATCTACGCCTAGAAAAAATCCAAGGCACCAGCAACGGTTGGATTTTGCGCGTTCCTTTCCAGGAATTTAATCCAAATGTCACCGACAACTGGATTTCCAAATTTGAGATCTGGCCCTATCTCGAATCGTTTTCCTTAGATGCAGAAAAAGCCCTGCTAGAAGAATTCCAGGGTAGTCCAGACTTAGTTATCGGAAACTATTCCGATGGGAGTTTAGTTGCGTTTCTGCTGGCCAGACGCCTAAACGCTATCCATGGCAGTATTGCTCACACCATGGAAAAGCCTAAATATCTGTTTAGCGACCTCTACTGGAAAGACTTTGAGTCCCAATACAACTTCTCCATACAATTTACCGCTGATTTAATTGCGATGAATTCAGCGGATTTCATTCTGACCAGTACCTATGAGGAGCTTGTGGGAACACCAGAGAGTGTAGGCTACTACGAGTCTTACAAATCTTTCAGTATGCCTGAACTGTATCATGTGGTGAATGGGATTGAGTTATTCAGCCCCAAATTTAATGTGGTACCACCAGGGCTCAACGAAAAGATTTTCTTTCCCTACACTCAGACATCAGACCGGATTGACTACGACAGTGAACGGGTTAAAGACTTGCTGTTGACCAAGGAAGACCCTGAAATTATCGGGTATCTCAACAGTCCTAACCAGCGCCCGATTCTCACCATTGCGCCCCTAACCTCAATCAAAAACCTGACTGGCTTAGTGGAATGCTTTGCCAGTTCAAAAGAACTTCAGCAACAGTGCAACCTAATTTTAATCACTAGCCATGTCAGGGTTGAGGACGCCACTGATCCAGAAGAGAAAGGGGAAATCGAGAAGCTCAACCAGCTAATTGAGCAATACCATCTTCAGGGCAAAATTCGATGGATTGGACTACGTCTGACCACCCCCGATATCGGTGAATCCTACCGAGTGATTGCTGATTTAGGAGGAATTTTAGTCCATCCTGCTCGCTTTGAAGCCTTTGGTCTCACCGTTTTAGAAGCCATGGTATCCGGTTTACCAACATTTGCTACTCAATTTGGTGGACCATCAGAGATTATTCAAAATGGCGATAATGGGTTTCTGATTAATCCCACAGACTTGAAAGAGACTGCCGAAAAAATCCAGGAATTTATTTCAAAGTGCGAACACACCCCTGACTACTGGCAGAAAATTTCTCAAGCAGGTATCAAGCGAGTTCGGGATAAATACAATTGGCAGTTGCATACCAAGCAGCTCCTCTCACTCGCAAAAATTTACGGATTCTGGAGCGAAACCTCTAAAGAAAGCCGAGAAGCTCTGCTGCGCTACCTAGAAGCTTTGTTCTATCTGATTTATAAACCCAGAGCGACAAACTTGCTAGCCAAGCATAGCTCGCGTTAATCAGAGATTATGGGCTATAAAAAAGTGAGGAGGGAGAGCAGAAAGCATCACAACTTAATGGTTGAGCTGACTGTTTCTAAAGTAATGCTTAAAAGCCTTCAAAATCTACTGATTTTAAGCTAATAAGAACTCACTCTTAGTTAATTCCCTAGTCATTTTTGGTTAATCCGGAATTGGCTAGCTAAGACGCACTGCAATGGACATTAGTCCGCTCCTTGTAATGGTTACGACACCTACGAATGACCGCCAGTTCGTAGCTCTGTCCGTAGTAGTTGGGGAAACTCCCAAGACTGTAATGGTGCGCTTTCTGTAGGCGAATTAAATTCGCCACGGGTCGCACCTCTATATTCCTACCGTTCGCGGAAGCGGGACGAAGTCCGAAAAACATTACTCCTAATCTTAGTTGCACAAAACCCGTGTAATTATGGAGGCTGATTCTAGAAATTACTAGTTATATAAATTACTAGTTATAGAAATTACTAGTTATTAAGCCTCCTATCCTTAACTGACCTCAACTGATTCTTCGATGTTGGCTACTAACAGCTAACCAAAGATTTGTTGATTTGTCGGTTAATGCGGAAATCGCATAATAATTAGTGAATTCACTAATTATGGGCAATTTGCCTGAGCCAATAAGTATTTCAATTAATTGCTAGTAGCCTTCCCTTCACAGCAGGGGTTTAGATTGTCTGGTATGGGGTATGGGGAAAATCTGGTGTTAGTGATCCGAGTTTCAAGGGTGGCGTTGTCCCATCTTCTGTTCACAGCCCCATTACCCCTATCTCTCACTCCCTAAACCCTACACCCTATACCCCACAAGCGAAGGGAAGCGTTTGACCTCACTCAAGGAACCACCCACCACAGCAACACTAACGACTAACTATGGATGCCAAAGTATCGTCCCCATCTAGCTCTAACCACATCTACAGCGATTGGACAGTAACTGAGACCAAGTTTGATCCGACTCAATTGCACTACAAGGAAACCGTTTTTACCATTGGCAATGGTTACCTCAGTACCCGAGGTAGCTTTGAGGAAGGGTATCACGCTGCATGGCCAATGACATTGATTAATGGTGTCTACGACGATGTGCCAGTTGTCTATACTGAACTGGCTAATTGTCCTGATTGGCTACCGATAGTGATAGTTGTAGAAGGTGAACGCTTTCGTCTTGATCAAGGCGAGATCTTGCACTACGAACGTAAACTTGACCTGCGTCGAGGCAAGCTAACTCGTGATGTGCGTTGGCGTAGTCCTGGTGGTAAGACTATCGATATCCATGTCGAGCGTTTTGCCAGTATGGCTGATGACCATCTGTTAGCCCTTCGCTTTCAAATCACTCCGGTGGATTTCGATGGGGCAATCGAAATTCAAGCCAGCATCAATGGTTATCCAGATAACCAAGGGGTGCTCCACTGGGAATGGTTGAAACAGGGTCAGATTTCAACGGGAACTAACCAGACATCCGAAGGAAGTATCTGGTTACACGTTCGCACCCGTCATACTGCCATCGAACTGGGTATGGCTTCGAGAGTCAGTGTCAGTGGTGTTGATGATGCCCAAATACAGCTGAAGGGCTGTGAAGGTCACCCCACCTTAGCCACTACCTTACAAGTGCGCTCAGGCCAGCTCGTGACCCTAGATAAAGTAATTAGTGTTTTCACATCCCGGGACACCGAAACCCCAGAAAAGGTAGCCCAGGAACACCTGGTCAACCAACCGGATTATCTCACCCTATTCTCTCGACATGAGGCAGCTTGGGATAAGATTTGGCAAGATAGCGATGTTGTCATTGAAGGAGACCTCAACGCTCAGATTGCTATACGCTACAATTTGTTCCAATTGTTTATTTGTGCTCCCCGTCATGATGACCGGGTGAATATTCCCGCTAAAACCCTTTCTGGTTTTGGCTATCGGGGTCACGTTTTCTGGGATACAGAAATTTTTATCCTGCCGCTGATGATCTTGACTCAGCCCCAGATCGCAAAGAATTTGCTGACCTACCGTTACCATACTTTACCTGGGGCAAGGCGTAAAGCTAAGCTTCAGGGCTATCCGGGAGCCGTTTACGCCTGGGAAAGTGCTGCAACCGGTGACGAAGTAACCCCTCGCTGGGTTCTCCCTGCTGAGAAGGATGGAGACCCGATCCGAATTTGGTGTGGCGATCGCGAACTCCACATCACTACTGATGTAGTCTATGGTATTTGGAAATATTGGCAAGCTACCGGTGATGATGACTGGGTGGTACGTTACGGTGCTGAAATTATCCTAGATACAGCGGTATTCTGGGGAACTCGGGTTGAGTGGAATGGTAAACGGGAGCGCTATGAACTCCGGGATGTGATTGGTCCTGATGAATACCATGAAGGGATTGACAACAATGCCTTCACCAACCGCATGGTTCAATGGCACCTAGAGACTGCTCAGTTCGTCCTAGACTGGTTGCGTCGTGAACATCCACAGAAAGCTAAAGAACTAGAAGAAACATTGGAGCTAACCCCAAGCCGAGTTAGTCTGTGGTCTGAAATTATCCGTCGGATGTGGATACCCTATGACCATGAAAGAGACTTAATCGAACAGTGTGAGGGGTTCTTCCAAATTGAAGACATCAACCTGGAAGATTACGAGCCACGTACCCGTTCCATGCAGGCTATCCTTGGCATTGAGGGAGCAAGTAAAAAGCAAGTACTCAAGCAGCCAGATGTCTTGATGTTGCTATACCTGATGCGGGAGCAGTACGGCGTAACCTCTAACCCAGAAAAATATCGGGAAATTTTGCAACGAAGTTGGGACTACTATTCTCCTCGCACCGATCACACCTATGGTTCGTCCCTCGGTCCTGCGGTTCACGCCATCCTCGCTTCTGAATTAGGAAAGACCGAGGAAGCTTATGTACACTTTATGCGGGCAGCGATGGTAGACCTAGAAAATGTGCGGCGTAACGCTCATGAAGGAATTCATGCTGCTTCCGGTGGTGGTCTATGGCAAGCTATAATCTTTGGATGTGCTGGGATCAAGTTCACAGACGATGGACCGGTTGCTATTCCCCACTTCCTACCGGGCTGGACACGTCTGAAGTTTAAGCTGCAATGGCGTGGACAAAAGTACGAGTTTGATCTCAATCCAGAAACCAGTACTCAAACAGCACAATCTGGGACTACCATCTCCTCAAGTTCTCGACCCCCCGGCTCTCCAGCTCAAATCCAAGGTGTAATTTTTGACTTAGATGGCGTAATCACTGATACCGCAGAATATCATTACCAAGCTTGGCAAAAACTAGCTGATGAAGAGGGTATTCCCTTTAATCGCGAGGCCAACGAAGCACTGCGGGGTCTTTCACGTCGAGAGTCCCTGATGGAACTTTTGAACGGTCGCTCAGCCACAGAAGACCAACTCCAAGAGATGATGGATCGCAAAAACAAGTTCTATCTGGAATTGATCAAGAACATCTCTAAGGCTGACTTACTACCTGGAGCCCTAGAGTTATTGACTGAACTCAAGGAAGTTGGTATCAAAGTTGCGATTGGCTCCGGTAGCAAAAATGCCAAGGAAGTTATGGAACGATTGGGTATTAGCGATCGCATTGATTCAATTTCTGACGGCTACAGTGTCACCCGCTCTAAGCCTGCACCAGATCTTTTCTTGCACGCAGCACAGCAGTTGGGATTGGAACCCGCTTATTGTGTAGTAGTAGAAGATGCCGGGTCTGGTGTCGAAGCCGCTCTAGCTGCTGGTATGTGGTCTGTGGGACTTGGTCCAGTTGAACGAGTTGGAGCAGCCCACCTGGTTTTACCCAGTCTCGAAGGCATACACTGGAGCAACCTCCAAAAACAATTAGCAGGGAATCGTTTAATTCCTTGTTAGGGTATGCATGAACTAACTATTTTGAACTAAATTGGCTGGGTGAAGTCTAATTCACCCAGCCATATTTTTTTGGTTATAGTCCTGAGTACCGAGTAGCGAGTGCTGCTTATTATAAATCAGTTACTGTCATTTATTATTCAGAACTCAATGAACTTGGCAACTCAGGACTTTTCTATTTCGTTTTTATGTTTAGAGTGAATTACCACCATGGCTTCCTACCTATACATATACTAGTTTATCTAGTAGTGGCCTGCTTTGCAGAGGTTTTTACTTAACTAGACTGAACTAGATTGTTTAAAAACGTAGATGGTTTTTCCTACTGGGTTTTACTTTTTGAAACTAACAGATTCACTGCACTGAAAAGTGCCGTGGTTGGCTACATTTTTCCCATGAATGTGGGTAGTTTTGCCTTCCGATTTCCTATAATTATCTGGATAAAGCCTTAAGCATTATCTAAACGATTATACTGCACTGACAGGGGCTGAGCTTATGCCATTAGCTGACTTATGCTGTTCTAGCAATTTCTGATAAGCCGCTTCATAGCCATCAACCATTTTAGGAACACTGAAGGTCTCTTCTACATACTTACGGCACTCTTCTCGAGAGAGTTTAAGAGCCTCTGGAATGGCAGCCTTTATATCCTCAACAGTGGGACAGATTATCCCAGTTCTCTTGTCTGCCACCACTTCCGGTACAGAGCCAAAGTTCGTGGCAATCACTGGAGTCCCAACACACATTGACTCAATCATGACCAAACCAAAAGGTTCGGGCCAGGTAATCGGAAATAGGGTCAAGCTGGCTTTGGATAATAAATCCACCTTCTGTTCGTGGGTCACTTCACCCAAGTATTGAATTTGTTTACCGTCGATGTGGGGAGCAACTTCTTCGTCAAAAAACTCTCGGTCAACTACATCAACCTTGCCCGCCATTTTCAAGTTCCAGCCGGTTTCACGGGCAATTCTGATCGCATGATGAGGGCCTTTCTCCTTTGACAAACGACCCAAAAACCCTAAGTAGGGGGGGTCATCGGCTGCTTTTGGATTGAACGGATAGTCTTCTATTTTAACACCATTGTAAACAGTACCAACATAATTCATCTCTGGTCCGGATGAGCGCTGATGATTACTGATGCTAATATGGGGTATGTGGCTGTATCGTGCATAAGCCTTGCTAATATCATGGCCAAAGCGACCATGCATGGTATGAACCACAGGGGTCTTGTACGTGTCAATCACCGGAAAGGTAATCATCCCTGTGTGAAAGTGAATTAGGTCAAACTCATTAGCCACCTCGCCAATTTGAGCCAGTTGCAGTAGTTCGTAAACTATTGGTGCTTCTACGGAGGGGTCAAGGCGCAACGCCTGAGGAGCCACAGACTTTAGTTTTGCGATAGTGATGGAATCTCCAGACGCAAATAGGGTCACATCGTGACCACGACGAACTAATTCATCAGTTAGTTGGCTCACAACGAGTTCGATACCACCATAGCCTGGTGGGGGAACTCTCTCCCATAAGGGGGAAACTTGAGCTATCCGCATATCATAGTCCTCCAAAAATCTTTTAAATTGGCTAAATTGGCTTGATTGAGAGCTAGCAAAACTTAAGACGTTGCTCTTATCACAAATAAAAACCGATTCTGCTATCTTACAGAAAGTTTTTAGCTTTTGGGAAGAAGCTAGACCTAATCTATCTAGATTCCCCGGGAGTAAGTTAGAACTCTACAGGTAATGGTTGTCTAATTAATTTAAGTTTTATTTAACTTTATGAAGAAATATTAGCTTATGATAAGTAATCTATCAAGCCCAATATTGGTAAATTCAGCCAAATCTCCTAAGCAACCCCTTAGAATGTAACAGGGTAACAACCCACTTGAAAGGTAGACAGGCTGTCGAGTCTAGGGTGAGCCTGTAGGGTGAACCAGTTTGGGGAAAGCTGGTGTGGGATATGCTAGGATAATTTACTGAGTGAGGGTAATCGCGATTAGCCCTTCGGGGGGTGGCCTCAGCCCCAGGGCCAAATCCTCAAAATTCGTAATATGCGTATAACTACGCAATGTAGTGAGTAGTCAGTAGTGAGTAGTCAGTAGTGAGTAGTCAGTAGTAACGAATGTGGGTTTTAGCTTCCTTAGTCCCACAGACCAAGCCTCCCTTGTGGTGCAGGTAAGACCGAGGGATAATCTTGCCTCAAGAGCTACTTCGTCTGACCAGCTGAGTTAGCTGCTTGATATTCATCAAGCGCATAGTTTGCTGCTCCGAGTCAGCTATAATCCAGCCCTTACTCTCGAGCTTTTCCATAATTTTGGTAGTATCCTCTACACTGATATCTGTGATGTCAGCTAAGTCTTGATAGGAAATGTTATACATTTCTGTGCCTTTTTCAGTGATTTGACCGTAATTGTCTGCCAAACCAACTAGAGTATTGACTAAATTAACCGCTGGAGGTTTATAGCGATTTTGTAACCGGACATTGCTCTGACGTAACCGTCGCACCATCAGTTGTAACATGCGATGGTGCAACTGGGGATCTTTAAAGAGAGTTTGAATAAAGCGTTGCGCAGAAATGGTCAGTAGTCGCACGTTCGACATGGCAACGATATCGGTTGAACGGGGAGATTCATCAAGAATTGCCATTTCACCAAAAAAGTCACCCCTACCCAAAATTGCCAGTGTGACATCGTTTTCACCGCGTAAGTGTCGTACTTTAACCCAGCCGGAGACAATAAAGTAAACAGCATTACCCCAAGCATCCTCCATGATGATAGCTCGGTCGGTCGGGTACTCATGCTCCACCGCAATGGACTCAAACCATTCTAAGGTTTCTGGGCTAGCTGTATTAAATAGTGGGAAAAGCTCACTATAAGCTGTAGTCTGCATTAGGGTTCTTTAAGCTGAGATTGAAAGAATTATAGGCAATAGTGACGATCTCGAACTGCTTGGACACAAAAAGCCTAGCAGTGATAGTGGTTAACCACATTCTATTAAACTAACTCTATTAAACCAAGAGGTAAGTAAGGGTGAATACTGATGATACTATCAGCTACGGAGTGTTGAGTGTTATCGTTCACCAGTTACGTAGATATAATGTTTGATTTTAGTAGGAGAGTCCTTTTTTTATAGAGTATTAACCTATTCACTACTAGAAGGTAGTTAGAGCATCCCGAATGTACAACCCTCTATCAGTTTCTGCGACCAAAAAAACTTGACTATACTATCTTTAACACTAGCTATTTCAGTTGTTTTAACCCCAGGTTCAATTTAAAATTGCGTCTCTAATAGCACCAGCCCATCTCGGAGCAGGAATTAAATAGCCCTGGACTAACGGTTAGCTTTTTTTTAACTATCATTGAAAAGTTACTAAGATAACCAAACCTTTGAGGAACTTTTTGTATTATTCAATGCTGGCTAACCGGAGTTTTTTAACCTATGGATTAGACTCTAAGTTTTAAACATAAGTTATAAGGGCTTGAATCGTCAATTATTTATTAGTTTTTGTTTTTATAATGCTATCGACCTTACCATTATTCTTTCAGTATATCCGATACTCTCTGTGAGTGTTAAGATATAGGGTAAAAAAAATTGTGTTTTGGCTTACTCTTCCTAACTATGCATAGAGTAGCAGGAAAATCCCCTCGACCACTTCTTGTTAAAGAAGCTGATGGCCAACAAATTCAGACGGACTTTAATTACCGTTCACTAACCTCTATTGAAACACGGTTTCCCTGCTCCGAATCTGCCTCTGGTGAGCCTGGGCAATTTTCTGTTTCCGAATTTGGGCAATGACTTTGACTAGTATAAAAGGATTAATACCGTGTTCGTTAGCATAGCGTAAGATATCTTGCAGCTCTTCTTCGGTAAAATTAACACTTGGCTGAGACTGGGTAGATGGCTGATTTTTGCTATTTTGAGTCATAATCCTGGTTTGCCAATAGGTTGAAGGTTGTAGATGTATGCCTGACTTGCCATAGCAGTTGGTTGAAAGATTTTGAGCTGACGTTGTAAGATTGCTGCTTATGGGTAGCTATAACCCAGCTATACTTTGAGCGGTAAGGTTACGAGCTAGTTTCCGGCTGCCCAAACAGCTATTAGCTCTTTAGCTTTACGGAGATCAGAGCTTAAGCTCCATAGCTAAACTAAAAGCTACGTTTATACCCAAAGGAAGTATAAGCGCGGCATAGCTCAAGCAATTTGAGATGATTGGCTTGAAGTTTGTAATACGGTTTCGATATTCCTTGATAGTTTGGCTTGGATTAGATCGTTTTCCATACTCAGCTGTTAATGATTAACCACTAACGACTAAACTAATGACTATAATCCTAACGAACGACGATGGGATAGATGCTCCCGGAATTAAAGCACTAGAGCAAGCGGTCAAAGGTAACGGTAATTTTGTAATTATCGCTCCGAAAGAGCATCATTCAGGCTGTGGCCATCAGGTTACTACGTATAAACCGATTCACGTCCAACGTCGGTCAGACTATGAGTATGCAGTGTCTAGTACCCCAGCCGATTGTACTCGCCTTGCTATATCACATATTATACCAGAGGTAAAGTGGGTTCTGTCAGGTATTAATGCTGGCGGTAACTTGGGGGTTGATGTTTACATTTCTGGTACAGTGGCGGCGGTTAGGGAAGCGGCGATACAGGGAATACCAGGTATTGCGATTTCCCACTGGATGAAAAAACCTTGGGTGATTAATTGGGAGGTGGCTAGTCGTTGGACAGCTAGGGTGTTGGCGGATTTGTTGAATCGCCCCATTGCTGCTGGTACTTACTGGAATGTGAATTTACCTCACTTGGAACCAGGTTCACCTGAGCCAGAGGTGGTATTTTGTGAACCGAGTACTCAACCGTTACCGACAAAGTATCGTGTGGAGGGGGATCACTACTATTATGAGGGGGAGTATAACAAACGCGATCGCGCTCCTGGTACTGATGTAGATGTCTGTTTTTCCGGTAATATTGCTGTGACTCAGTTGCGACTTTAAATAATCAGGACTTACCCAAAACTGGGCACCAAACGCCTTTAGGTAGTAGGGTGCCCCTACTAGTAGAGTAACTGTCCAAGTCCTGGCAGCGATGCAGAGGTGCGACCCGTGGCAAATTTAATTACGGGTCAAACGCACCATTACGGTCATGGGGGTTTCCCCCATAACCGACTGCATCAAGACAATGCTATAGGTGGTTTGGTTTGGAACCACGAAGGCACAAAGTACGCGAACAGGGGATTAATCCATAGCGTGAATCAAAGTTTTTAGTAATTAGTGACCATGCGAATTTTAATCATGGGTGGTACCCGGTTTGTTGGGGTTTATTTAACCAAGGTTTTGGTGGAGATGGGCCATGAGGTGGTGCTGTTCAATCGGGGTAATAAGCCAGCGCCACTGCCAGGAGTCCAACAGATTCATGGCGATCGCAAGGATCCCAATCAGCTCAAAGAAATGTTATCGTCTCAAGAGTTTGATGGCATTTTCGATAATAATGCTCGGGAGTTGAGTGATACTCAACCCTTAGTGGAAATTTTTAAAGACCGGGTGCAACATTTTGTGTATATGAGTTCGGCTGGGGTGTACTTAAAGTCTGACCAGTTACCCCATCTCGAAGGAGATCCAGTTGATCCCAATTCTCGCCACAAGGGTAAACATCATACTGAGGCTTACCTACAAGAACTTGGGGTGCCATTTACCGCGATTCGTCCAACTTATATCTATGGTCCCCAAAATTATAATGATGTCGAAGCTTGGTTTTTTGACCGGATTGTTCGCGATCGCACTATTCCCATCCCTGGTAATGGCATGCACATTACTCAGTTAGGTCATTGTCAGGACTTGGCCAGGGCAATGGCGGCAGTATTGGGGAATAGCGAAGCGATTGGGAAAATTTACAATGTGTCCGGGGAACGCTATGTCACCTTTGATGGTTTAGCACGAACCTGTGCTATGGCCTGTGGTAAGTCGGCTGATGAGGTCAAGCTCGTGCATTATGACCCCAAGCAGTTTGATTTTGGTAAGCGCAAGGCTTTCCCATTTCGATTACAGCACTTTTTTGCTGATATCCATAAGGCTAAGACGGAACTTAACTGGCAACCGGAGTATGATTTGCTTTCGGGACTGAAGGATTCCTTCGAGAAGGATTATCTCGCTTCAGGTCGGGATCAAGCTGAAGTAGATTTTGCCGTTGATGACCAGATATTAGCGGGTAACAGGTAAACTAAACCAGAAATTAAGGTTAGGACCACCGATAGCCAGAAAAGGATAAGGGATGGGATGATCCAGGTGTCGGGAGTTGGAGCAATTAAAAGTGCGATCGCACTAATTTGACTAACGGTTTTGAGTTTACCCCAGATATTGGCTCCCTGTATGCTAGCGCTACCCGATAACTTGGGGTTAACTCGCCAACCTGCGATCGTTAACTCCCGTGCCAAAATCAAACAGACTCCCCAAGCGGGTACCTGACCTAGCTCAATTAATGCTAGTAGAGGCGCTAGTACCAAAAATTTATCCACTAACGGATCAAGGAATTTCCCTAAATCAGTAATTTGGTTCAGTTTACGAGCTAGATAACCATCTAACCAATCCGTTCCAGCAGCCAGCAGAAAGATCCCGAAACCGATCCAGCGGCTTTGGTCAGTTGGGTGATTCAGGAAGTATAGGATAAAGGGCAACCCCAGTAAGCGGGAAAAGGTAATCCAGTTAGGCAGAGTCATTCTGGTAATCGGTAATCGGTAATTGGTAATCGGTAATTGGTAATTGTTTACTGACCATTCACCCAAACTAATTTTAGGGGCACATGCCGTGCCCCCTTAAGCATTTCGTCTATGGAAATGAGAACCGACGGAGGAGAGGGAATAAATTTAGTATGTACCTCACCAAACTGAGAACCACTATCATTCCTCTTCCTCGTTTCCGATTGCCTATTGCTGAATTCCCGAAGACGTCTAATCAACCATTGCTGGTTCAAGCACGATCAAATTGCCCTGGTCATCAACTTTGATCGGCATAGGTTCGCTGATATCGCCGAGAAAGCTGCCGTCTAGAGCAAAATTACGCCATGACATAAAGTACCAGATCTGATCAGGACCTTGTACCAGTTTCCCGGAATAGAGCCGCTTCACTGAATCAGCCCAGAGCGCCCTTGGCGCAGAAAATGGTCCTAAAGGATGATCAGCAACCATGTAAAAGGTCCCCGTGAGGTTACTATCAACAAACTCTCCTGGGGGGATGGAGAAGAGCAGATAGTAGCGCCCCTGGATGAACACCACTTGGGGACATTCCATAGTCCCGAACGTCATCGGCTCAGTTAATGGTGGCAATACTTGCCAATCAATCAGGTTTTGTGAAGTCGCATGAGCAATCACACCGCGACTTTCAGCAGGACCATAGTTAACGCGACCAGTAATTAAAGCATGAAATTCCCCTGTTTCTGGATCCTGAAACACCCAAGGATCGCGCCAAGCTTCATCGAACCAAAGGTTTTTCTCAGGGTGCTCGAGATCATACTTCTCGTAGTAGCGACTATCAGCCTCGATCACCGGGTTTTTCGGATGTTTTTCCCAGTGGATTAAATCTTTGGAGGTCGCAAGGCTGATGCGTTGGATTTTTCCTTGCTCTTTGCGATCAGTGCTGGTGTATGGGAGATACCACAGGCCATCATGACGAATTACGCAGCCAGTCCAATTGGTGTACTCATCCACGTCACCATAAGCTTCAGGCTTCATAGCATCTGGTAGAATCTGCCAGTTGCGTAAATCCTGAGAAACAGCGTGACCAAATGAAACATGCCAATGTCGCTCTTCTGGATCCGGTAAATCCTTAGAAGCTTGCAAGTAAAATAAGTGATAGTCGGAAATATCTTGAGCTAGCCAGAAGTCCCAGATCCATTTATCTGGGAGTTGTAAACTGTGATTAGGAAGCATAAGTTACCTGCTTTTGTGTAAGAGTATTGGTTAGTGAATAACTGTGATTAAATCCCTAGAAATTTTGCCTTTTTACTAAGGCATAAACTAGAGAGTAGGCATTGCTGAATCTTCGGATGAATAGGAGTGGGGTGGACATCCTGCTTGCCCGGAAATGAAATAGGCAAGATGCCCATTCCACCAAGATGGCCGTTCCACAGGTGCTACCCAAGGCTGGGAGGGATTGCTCACTGCCTTGGAGGCGCGCACCTAAAAACTCTTAAAATCCTTCCGGATTTATGCAACGCCAGAGAGTAGAAGTTAATAATTCGGTAGTAGGGTAAAGTAAGGAAAATTTCTGAGCACAGAATTAGAGACTGTCTAATTCTTATCTAATGTATAGAAGCAACACCTAATGATTAAACAATAGTCTATGTATCCAAGTATTTTTTTTACTGAATACATTAAACTAGTGAGGAATTACGGACCCAGAGCAGTGAAAACTATATCTATACTTTGGAAAGTAATAAAGTTTGAGTTTGATTTAGCTATGAGCAAATAGGCTCACTTTTGACCGCTCAAAGCATAGTGTTTCAATTGGTAAACTACCCTCCAATAATATAATCAGAGAGTTACTACGTAATTCCTAATATTGATTCAGAATAGCTTAAGGCTATAGCATAATTTAAGCGAGACCTGTATTCGCTTTTTTTTACCTATGACTACCAAACTTATTCTAAGATAACAAATAGTGTTGGGGAAATGTCATTGGTAAAATTGCTTATTAATTGGAATCACAATCAAATCTTTAACTTGTGAAGACATAGACAAAGATTTAACTAAGGTCAGACTACTAGGAATTACGCAGTTGAAAGGAAAACTCGAAGCCAAACTCGAAGCCAAACCCTAATTTAGGAGCCCAAAGCTTGGGCCCTCTAGATAGGAGCTCAGCCTATACCGCGATGCTAAAGTTGCATGAGCCAGGCTACCGATTAAGCTTTCAAAGATGTAATCTTAATGTATTACTTAGTAATACACATCCTCAATGAGGATTTGCGAACGGCTTAGCCGCGCCAAAGGCGATTAGCCCGAAGGGCGTTGGCTAGCGAACGCAAATTTTTGGGAAAAGATAAATATTTATACTTAGATTGTGCTCCATATCCCTGCAATTTGATCGATCCCCTTGTCAAAAATGGGAAAATATCAGTATTTATACTTAAAATATGCTCCATATCCCTGCAATTTGATCGATCCCCTTGTCAAGAAAATAATACATTGATTAAATAAAATAATATTCTCTTAACAAAACTCAAAATATTCTAAGCAGAAGCTGATGATACAACAACTCGATCAGGGCAGGAGGGACGCTGGGACCTTAGAGCAACTGTTCAACCATGATATCAGCATCGAGACAACGCCTCATCAACCTGCTCCAAGTCAAGCAGCTCTCTCAAAATATCTCTTGCTTTACCTTCAAGGAGGAAAGGATTTAGAGGGAGTGCCTTGGCAGAGAGGAGAAATGGGTGGGGCTATTCTTGATGAAGATTTGTCTGTAATTAAACACTTAGGTCCTGTCTTTCAGCCAGACCGGGACGACTACTGGCGAAGCTCTCGCCTTCTAGCAGGAAGCTTACGGTTAGTCAACCAAAATACCCTGTATTTCTTTTACGGTGGATCTCCAGACCGTCCTAATTTGCTTCATGAGTATATTGGCTTCTGTAAGGGAATAATTAGGGATAATCACGAGATTGATTGGCAAGCTCCCCAACTGATCGAATTTCGTGATTGGGAGAAATACTACGATTACTCCGAGCATCCATTAATGCCGGACCAACGTCACCGCCAGTTGCGCGATCCTTTCCCAATTTTTCACGAAGGCAAGTATTGGATGTTTCTATCTGCTGCTGCCAAGACAAATTCCCAACCCAAGAAAGGCTGTATTGGTCTAGCAGTAGCAGATCAACTCGAAGGACCCTATACACTCTTGCCACCAGCCCTGTTTCCTCATTTCATCACCGATGAAGGTGAGCAAGGTATCTTTTACGAGTGTGAACGAAGCCACGTTTACTATAAAGGAGGATTGTGGCACATCTTCTTCTCTGTGATGAAGCAACATGTGGATCCCCGTTGGCTTGAGCAACTTGGAAACGAAGGTGCTTCGATTACTGACTCAAGTCTGTACCATTTTGTCTCGCCACAGATCAACGGTCCCTATCAGCCAGCAGGAGTGGTACCGGTTGTGAAAGGCTCCTCCGAGTCTAACTTGTATGCGATCAACTTCGAGCACAATAACCAACAAGAGCTGATTGCTTATGGATTAAATTTAGAAATCCAAGAACTCGATGTTTCTGGTCAGTGGAAAGTTTTGTGGGACAACGATTATCCAGAAATTAAGAAAGTAAGTCCTTCTGGTCAACAGGGTGTTGCTGATCCCTCGTCACTATTATATGGACGTGAGGGATACTGTATTTGGGATGCAATTCTATTGAAGCTACCTGCTTAAGGTTAACTAGGTTACCAGATTAAAGGTTATATTCTGAACCTTTAACTTTCAACTTTTAACTAAATAACCTTCAAACTAATTCAATAGCTAATACCTTATGGTTCCACAATCGAACCCATGAACAAAATTGCTCCAGTTTTATTGTCCCGAACAGTACAGAAAAAAGGACGATTAACCACTAGATTGAATGGTTGCTCTATACTAATTGAAGTGGGAACAACACCAATAGAAGTAGCAGCCGCTGCTTCTGTGCCTTCTTCATTAACTTCTACAAAGGTTTTGTGCTTGACTTGACTAATTGCTGCTGATTCAGAGGTCAGATTAGAGAAATCAGCATTATTGGTAAAGGCAACATCCATCCCCAAAGCTTTTAGGGAATCGTTGAGTTTAATATCGTATTCAAATTTAAAGCGGGGTAGCCGAATTGACCCATCCCGAGACTTAAACTCTTTCATCCATTGTAGCCAGTTTTCTGCTGTGAGTTGTTGTTGAAAATCTGCCAAGCTGCGACCTTCACGGGGTAAGAAAACATATAAACTGAGGCGTTCTTTACCGTAGGGAATACTTACAGCTTGAAAGTCATCATTTTCATAGTACTTATACTTCCCATATTGATACATCATTGGATGTTGCTTTTGGTTTGAATCAGAGATATAAAAAGCTTGATCAGAGGTTTGACTTTTATCGAATTCTCTCGTCCAGCTGCCTTTGAAATAGATGGCATTGATTAAGAAGAGTAAATCATCCGCTTGAGTGCGTTCGACAATCGTTTTAATTTTGCCGTTTGTGTTATTTTTGACCCAACGGTTAATTTTTTTGGCAGCCTTGGCACTACTAAAATCAAGTTCTGTGACCTCTGCTTTGTAGAATTCCTGGTTGTTTTTAATAAATTTCGGGTTGATGTCAATGCCCTGGTTAGCCCACAGGGAGTTGGCAATGGCAAGCTTGACATCAGGGTCAGCATTTTCCAAGCTAGCTTTTAAGGCGTTATTTCCCTGGTTGAGTTGATCTAGACTTAATCCCTGTAATTCTAGGACTTTTGCCATAGCCTCTTGAGTCTCGCCGCTGGCACCGTTGTAAGCCATGTCTAGGGCAATGGCGATACTGGTGGGAGAGACAAAAATATTCTTGTTAGTGTCCTGCTTGAGAATTTCTGAGAATAGCTTGAAGCCAAATTTAGTATTAGCGTCTACAAGATTGGTATCTACGTTTAGAGTTGGTTGCTGCTTAGCTGACATTGATTCTTTCCTTGGTTCGGAGTTAGGCAGAGGGTCAAGGGCATTGGTTTTTTCCGACACACACCCCAATATACCTGTAAGCAGGATGCTGACTGCCATAACAGTGGCTATACGACTAAGCATTTGATGGTTCATCGATCGTCTCCGTTGCTAATACCCTGTTCTAATATGACCATTACAGGATAATTCAGTTCCATTAGTTACGGTTTTTGCTACCAGTAATCGGTAATCCGTAATGGGTAATGACGATATAATCGTGGTGTTTAACAGTATAAATAACTTAATTTAGACATAACTAACGTTATCTAAAAGTCAGGATTCCCCAGTCAGGATTCCCGAATCAAGATTCTATAACTTGTCAAGGTTTTAATGCCTCGACACTTCTGGACTTTTCGGTATTTTTTTTGTCCCTTACATAACTCTAGTCTTTCACGTTTGTCTGTTATCCCTGACCAGAAAGCGCTGCACAAAAGTCTATTTGTCTCCTAGGGAATTATACTCAAGTTTAGGCAACTATTACTATAACTTACTGATCTTCCAGATTTTTTGCCCTTGACAGCCACAGTATTTTAATGCTATGGTATTATATTATGAATAAAAACTATACTCTAGATTATGCTGAGCAACAACTAAATCGAACACAAAACCATACATTAAGCAAACCAGATCACAAACATCGGATATCTACGATAAAGTTGACGAATAACACACCCTGCCTCCACTAGTATCAGGCTAGTGGAGTTTTTTGATCGAGATCACCTGATGCTCAGATTGAACTAGATCGACCAAAACAAGCAAGTTTATAAAAATTTATATGAAATTACACGAAAAATTGACGTTAAGTAAACACCAAATGATACATGATTAGCCAATAATATTAATTGAGAACACAAAGAGAAAAGCACACCTCGCTAGTCTGGCCGCTAGCGGGGATTTTTTTTTTACCGGAACTACGGCTAGGAGCCAGACTACGTGACCAGTAAGCCTGTGGCTCCAACTAGAATGAAGCGGAGCTGGATGTTTGCTTACAGAAAGAGATTCCGAAAGGTTTCCATATTGCTGGCTGCAAGCATACCTGCCAGGAAGCCGAATAAATGTCCTTGCCAGGAAATTCCTGTTTCACCAGGCAATAAACCTCTGAGTGTAAAACCATAGACACCACCAATCGCGATAGAACCTATGACTAACAGGGGGTTATCTTCTAAATACCCCTGTGCGATCAGAAAAGCTACATACCCAAAAACTAGACCGCTTGCGCCATAAGAGACCGTGTTAGGTGAACCAAGTAGCCATTCAGCCAAACCACCAATCAAGACTATCGCCAAGGTCACGACCCAGAAATCATCGGTTCCTCGTAACAATACCCAACAGCCAAGGAGCGCAAAAGGAATAGTGTTTCCGATTAAGTGTTTCCAGTCTTTGTGCAAGAAGGGTGAAAACAAAATACCAACTAGCCCAAGCCAGCTGCGGGGTTGGATACCAAATTTTTCGTTCAGTGCTCCCCCGCATAAGACTAAATTGACAAAACTTATAATCCAGGCGTAAAGAACCAAATCACCCACCGCCTGGAAGTTGTCACCCCAAGCATTTCGGAATTGATTAATCCAATCAAATATACTTGTCATACTTCACCCGGTAGCCTGCACGCTCATATATATGTTTACTACTATAATTTATATAGGTTTTCTCATAGTAATAAGGTACACAGGATTTTTTCCCTATTGTCTATTGCTAGCATGCCTACTCCCTCAGGGCTATTTCATTCTAAATTACAATATTTTATGCATTGACGAGGATACGTCGTTTCAGCCTTCGATAATTCAGGTATGGGATGCCTGAAAGCCTCTAAACTAGTTACCTAGATCCAGAATGAAATAGCCCTGCCTACTCCCTACTCTCTACTCCCTAAAACCCAGTACTTTGTCAAATAACTAATTAAGACTTGCTATATATATAATTGATAATGAGTGGCAATTCAAGGTTATCCCAAGGTAATTTTATCATGAGTGTATATTCAGAGTTGATTTTACCCCGATTTCTGGACTGGATTATGTCTAACCCGGTCTTAAGCAAGTATCGTCAAGAGGTTTTATCTGAGGTGTCTGGAGAAGTCTTTGAAATTGGCTTTGGCACAGGATTAAATTTAAGCTATTATCCCAAAAACCTGCAAAAAATTACTACTATTGATGTTAATCATGGTATGGAGTATTTAGCAAAAAAACGTATTAATGAATCGGAAATTACTGTTGATTTTCGGGTGCTAAATGGGGAAAGTTTACCGATGGCTGATCATAGCTTCGATAGTGTAGTTAGCACCTGGACTTTGTGCAGTATTACTAAAGTAAATCAGGCTATACAAGAAATTTATCGGGTCCTCAAACCAGGGGGAAAGTTCTTTTTTATTGAGCATGGCATGAGTGATGAGCCTAAGGTGCAGGTTTGGCAAAATCGCTTAACTCCTGTACAAAAGATTATCGGGGATGGCTGTCATCTTAATCGTAATATCAAACACCTGGTTGAAAACCATTTCCAGATTCTGACGTTAGAAGAGTTTTATGAACCAAAATTTCCTAAGATTATGGGCTATATGTATAAGGGTGTGGCTCAGAAGTCTTGTTAGCATTAAGTATCTCGATTTAATGCAGAAATTACAGCTTTCTGGCTGACTATCTGATAAATTCCTTTGAGATACTGCATGACACGAGGGTCAGCTCCTCCTAAAGGAATTGTTCCTAAGACATCGAGGACGGTTCCACTATCTGTTGGTGGTGCAATTACCACGAGGGAAGAATCGAGGGGCTGATCGTATTGCCAAAATTGCTGAATATTAACTGAAGTTTCAGGATTGCCGATGGCTGATTCCCCCTCTTCCCTGTTTTGATCAGGGTTTTGATCAGCAGAGGTGAGATTTGGGATTGAGGATGGCTGCTCTGTGGCGGACGTTTCCCCTGTTTCACCACTCCGTAATTTACGCAAGGCATCAAGGATTTGTTCTTTGGTGCTTCCCCGCAACTGGAACAAAACAAAGGGGTCTTCACTGAAGCGATCGCCTAATTCATAGTATACTGCTGCGATATGCTTACAAGGATTTTTGGGATCGGGGCAATTGCATCGGGAACGAACGTCGGAGAGGGTGAAGGGAAATAAACTTAAACCATTGGATGTAAATACTTCTTCGATATTATGGGGCATTTCTCCTGCTAATAACTGAGCTGAGTAAATTGCTTTACTTGCCAGGGTTTGCACCACATAATTCCAGTCTTCCTCAGTAAAGGGTTCGATGGAAATGGTTAATTCATAGGGCTCCGGAGCAGTTCCTTGAACTTTGGCCACTACTTGTGGTCCTAGGAAGTCAATACTGAGAATGTTGCCTTCTTTGGCATAGATACGTCCCCGTTCTAAACGCTTTTTGAAGCGATAAGAATTGAGTAAGTCATTCCAACGTTCTACCCACCATTCTTGGGTTTCGATTTCGTAGTTTGTCATTTATATAGTAAAGGGAATAGGGAGTAAGGAATAGGGAGTAGGGAGTAGGGAGTAGGGAGTAGGGAGCAGGGAGCAGGGAGTAGGGAGTAGGGAGTAGGCAACAAATGCTTATATTAGCACTATAGCTTTTTATAGTCTAATGAGGTACACAATATTTTTTCGTTCTTCCCTGTTACCTGTTCTATGCTTACCTGTTCTCTGCTTACCTGTTCTCTGCTTACCTGTTCTCTGCTCCCTGCTCCGAAGTCCCTGCTCCCTGTTCCCTAAAAACCCAGAAATATGTACTCAATAAAGTCGCAAACCGCTATAACTAAAACTTTGAGACTGGAACTCGTAACACTAATCCTGGATAGATCTGATTAGGACGGTGAATCTGGTGTCGGTTGGCTTCTAATATCCGAGGGTACAATCTGCCGTCACCATAAACTTGTTGGGCGATGCTGAAGAGGGTGTCTCCGGGGATGACAGTGTATTGATAGAAACCAAAGTACCGAAGCAGCAAGGCGTTGCCGAAAACTATTGGTACGACTACCTGATTGATTTCACTGCCGTTTGCTGCTGAGATACTGAAAAGTTCAACGGTACCTTGGGGGGTTGCTGGTACTTTTTTTAATGGCAATTTTACCGAGAAGTTAGCGAGGATGCCATTACCGCCAACAGTTAGAAAATGCCGGAATAACTCGGTATCATTATTGTCCCGGATACGGACATGAATGATGTTTTCAAAGCCAGTAGCAATGCCGCAGACACGGATGGGATTGTCAACAATGTCGTGGGGTAGGGGCTGACGAACGGAAATGCTAGGTAGACTGTTTCTTGGCTGAGGGGTACCTGTGTAAACCTGTGAGGTTTGGTGGCTAATCTTGCTATTGGTGTTTATTGTCTGAATCATGACTAGCTACTGTGGGTTAGTTTATCCGGCAAGAAGCCTCATGACCTTACCGAGGCTTACTTTGCATTATGGACAATGGCATCAAGCTTCAACAGTACCCAACAAGGGTACTTTTTTTTGTGAGTAAGGATTTAGCGCTCAGGGGTCAGCCTATTTTATAGCGGTTTGCGACTTTATTGAGTACATAGTTATGGTTGTTTATGGAACAGGGAAGAGAAAAAAAATCCTGTGTACCTGATAGCTATTAAAAACCCTGTAAATGTGATATAATTATAATCTTAATTAAGTGCGTCAGTAGTATCTAAATGAAAACAATTTCCAAAAGTATACTAAAAAGCCAACTGCTGGAGTTTTTGGAGCTTGTAGAGTCAGAAGGGGAAGAAATTGTAGTCACTGATCGGGGCAAACCAGTGGTGAGAATTTCTAAATATGCCAGCAATTTCCCTTCAACAGAACAGTTATTTGGACAAATGCGCGGTAAAGTACAGTATTTTGAGGATTTAACAACTCCTACGACAGAAGAATGGGGAGAAGTGTGAAAATTGTTCTCGATACAGCAGACTGAGACATCAGAAATTTTTACTCAGATGTTTTTTGGTAGCACAAACCTGACGGGGTGATAATCACTATTATTAGCGTAGACATAGAGAAATGCGTTGTATTCCAATCCAACATTAGCTTTTAAACCAGGAGAGAGCAATGCTTAAAAGTTATGAAGCCATTATCGAAAATGGTCAAATTCAATGGTTAACAGATGCACCAAAAGTTTCCAAAGCTCGTGTAATTGTGACAATTCTTTCGGATAGTGAACCAAACGTATTGCGCCGGACTCCCTCAGCTGCTATTGCCGGTAAAGGTAGAACCTTGGGAGATTTGGTCACTTCTATCCTTGAAGAAGAGGATTGGGAATGTCTGAAGTAATCGTCCTTGATAGATAGCTTATTTTCTCAGTATTCGGAACTCGATACATATTTGATGAAGAAGACGCCCTGATTGACTGACAAAATTCTAGCAAAGGGAACAGGTAACAAATCCTGTATACCTCATTAAGCTAGAAACCGCTATATACTAAAAAAAGTAGAAACTTTCACAACGTGATCGGTATGCCCACCTTAGATCTAACAGTTGAGCAAGTAATTATGTTAGTACAGCAATTACCTTTAGAGGGAAAGAAAGCTGTATTTAAGGTACTCCAGAAGGAATTAGACGTTCAAGAAAACCCTTGGCTCAAATTAGCGGGAAAATATCAAGACGATCCACAATTTGATGACATGTTAGCTTACATTGAAGCTGACCGACAAGAATTGAATGATCAAGAGGAAGCTAAGTGAGTTTGTGGATTATCGATACTGATCATTTGTCGCTTTTGCAGCGAGGACATCTGGGTATCCGTAAACAAATTACTACAATAAAATCCCAGGAAATAGCGATTACTATTATTTCAGCTGAAGAGCAAATTAGAGGAAGGCTCAGTATTATTAGACGTGCAAACTCCCCTAATGAACTTGTTTTAGCCTACCGACGCTTGAAGGAATTATTGGATGATATCGCAACCATAAACGTGCTTGAGTTCACTCCCGAAGCTTCCCTAATTTATAATGATTTAGTCCGCCAAAAAATCCGGATTGGAACCAGAGATTTAAGAATTGCAGCAATTGCTCTTGCGGTTAAAGGAACTGTAGTAACCCGTAATCAAAGAGATTTTAATAAGGTTCCCGGTTTACAAGTGGAAGATTGGACTTTATAAGGCTAATCAATGTCTGATAAAAAACGCCGTATTTTTAATAAGTCTAAATAATCAAACTTCCACACTACTCCCGATTCCCTTGTTTTACAAATATGAGATGCACCCTATTGATTAGGAAACCAATGCTTATCCAGTAACTTATCAAACGAATAAGGACATTGTTCAGGTAGAGCAGTAAGCTGAGTTTTCTTCTGGACAATCAATAAAGCATTTTGGTAGATTTTGGGTAATTCATCCCCTAAGTAATTGCGAAGATTAGTGGTAAGTTTATCCTCTAGTTGCACCCGAAAGGTAATAATTTCCCCTGCCCAGTGATTCCGATTTCGCTCCATCTCGGATTCCCAATATTGGTACAGCATTAGATGAATAATTATCTGCAATAGTAAACTTTTGACAGCATTTCTTTCACTGCGTCCCAATGCTTCTAGTTCCTCGATTAAGTTTTCATAATCTAACCCTTCTAATTCACGAGTTTTCAGGAGCATAACTGTTTCAGTTAACCACTGATCGTACTCCGTTTCATAAAGTTCTTTTAAGTCAGGTATTTTAGATTTCATAAGGCAAGAGGCAAGAGGCAAGAGGCAAGAGGCAAAAAATCCTGTGTACCTCTTAGTTATGGAAAACGCTGTATTAGTTTATTAGCTCATTATAATGATAGCAATTATACGACTTCTGAGGTAAAAAATTCTGGTTTTTAGGGAGCAGGGAGCAGGAACCCAACCCTAACCCCTCCGAGGAGGGGAAGGGAAGAGGGAGGAGGGAAAAATAATGTGTACCTCATGAGTCCTATAAACGCTATAATTAAAAAAAAAATTCCTAAACTAGACTTGATTTGCTCTCATAATTTATCCAAAATTGAATCCATCAATCTCTATAAATAGTATTTGTAAATAAATGTAAATATTTTAAATTACCCCTTGCATTTTCCCCAAAATATATCTATACTATAGATATTGAGACTAAGACTAATAACCGCGCTGGTTACAACCATTCACCGACGCCAGCGCGGTTTTCCTCCCACCTAAATAGGAGTTACTTCCATGATGGCAAAAAGATCACAATTATCAAGACGGCGGTTTGCAATTCACTCTTACCTGCTCCCTACTCCCTGCTCCCTGCTCCCTAAAAGGCGTTGCTGAATTAAGGAATGAATGCGCGATAATTTGGTTTTATTAAAGCCCCCTAAATCCCCCAATTCTGGGGGACTTTTAGAGTTTTTTCCCCCCAGAATTGGGGGGCTAGGGGGGCGAAACCATACTCAGAATCAGCAACGGGCCCTAAAAACCCTATACTTTTGACTTGCGCGTAGGGCTATAAGGCTCAAGGGTTAACAATACACTAGACCAGGTAATCATTTCTAAGACACCAGTACCCATTTATTGCTAACGAGTACTAATTTCTCACACAGCAGTACTATTTTCTGGTAAACCAGTACTGCTGTGTAACAAAGGGGTACCCATATATAACAAACGAGTACTAGTTTCTCATTAACTAGTACTCGTTTCTTGTAAGTCAGTACTGGTGTGTAACAAAGGGGTACCCGTTTCTTCCTAAGGAGTACTAGTTTCTCATTAACTAGTACTTGTTGCTAATAAACTAGTACTTTTTTGCTGTTAACGAGTACAATTTGATCACATGGCAGGACTTGTTGGGGGCATCTCAGTGTTGCAATTAGGTATAGCGCTACGCGCCAGGAAAGAAGCATGCTAGCAATAGGGAAAAAATAATGTTTACTTGATAGCTAGGAGAAAGGCTATAAAATAATAGGAGATACTATAGAGCCATTGATGGGAGTTAATGATAGGGGTGAATCACAACACATCTGATGCCCAACTTGACTTTCTCTTAGATGTACTACAAGCAACTGCAGACAGTAGGGGTGATCAGCAGGTAGTTTACCCATTACTGGAAGCAAATACAGACAAACTGGATGATAGATTAGCAGAATTATTGCGGGCTGGGGCAACAACTAAGCTGGCTGAAGTTAAACCAAATGAAGCGGAAAATATAGCAGCAGTTATTGTTGACTTCAGCAATCTACTTCAGGAATTCCCCTTGGGTGATAAAGCCAGCAATAGCTCAATTGCCATCACTGGTTATGAAATGGCACTAACTGTTTTCACTCGTGAAGCATTTCCTATTCAATGGGCAACGACTCAAAACAATCTCGGTAGTGCTTACTATAACAGAATCATAGGGGATAAAGCACAAAACCTAGAACATGCCATCGCTTGCTACCAATTGGCTTTATCAGTTTATACCCGTGAAGCATTTGCCGAACAATGGGCAATGACTAAATACCATGTCGGTAATGCTTACTCTGAGAGAATCACAGATCCCAAAGCACAAAACCTAGAAGAGGCGATCGCTTGCTACCAATTGGCTTTATCAGTTTACACCCGTGAAGCATTTCCCGAACAATGGGCAATGACTCAAAACAATCTCGGTCGTACTTACTATGAGAGAATCACAGGGGATAAAGCACAAAACCAAGAAGATGCCATCACTTGCTACCAATTGGCTTTAGTAGTTCGCACTCGTGAAGCATTTCCTATGGATTGGGCAATGACTCAATTCAATCTCGGTAGTGCTTACTCTGAGAGAATCACAGGCCAGAGAGCACAAAACCTAGAACATGCCATCACTTGCTTCCAATTGGCTTTAGTAGTTCGCACTCGTGAAGCATTTCCTATTGAATGGGCAATGACTCAATTCAATCTCGGTATTGCTTACTATAAAACAATCACAGGGGATAAAGCACAAAACCTAGAACATGCCATCGCTTGCTACCAATTGGCTTTAGCCGTTTACACCCGTGAAGCATGTCCCGAACCATGGGCAATGACTCAATTCAATCTCGGTCTTGCTTACTCTGAGAGAATCACAGGCCAGAGAACACAAAACCAAGAAGAGGCGATCGCTTGCTACCAATTGGCTTTATCAGTTTACAGCCGTGAAGCATGTCCCGAACCATGGGCAATGACTCAAAACAATCTCGGTATTGCTTACTCTGAGAGAATTACAGGCCAGAGAGCACAAAACCTAGAACATGCCATGGCTTGCTACCAATTGGCTTTAGAAGTATGCACCCGTGAAGCATTTCCCGAACAATGGGCAATGACTCAAAACAATCTCGGTCGTGCTTACCTTGACAGAATCAAAGGTCCTAAACCACAGAATATAGAAGATTCCATCCCTTGCTTCCAATTAGCTTTAGAAGTATGCACCCGTGAAGCATTTCCCGAACAATGGGCAATGACTCAATACAATCTCGGTAGTGCTTACTATAACAGAATCATAGGGGATAAAGCACAAAACCTAGAACATGCCATCACTTGCTACCAATTGGCTTTAGCAGTTTACACCAGCGCAATTTTTCCTATGGATTGGGCACAGACTCAATTCAATCTCGGTAGTGCTTACTCTGAGAGAATCACAGGTCCGAAAGCACAAAATCTAGAAGAGGCCATCACTTGCTTCCAATTGGCTTTATCAGTTTACACCCGTGAAGCTTTTCCCGAACAATGGGCATCGACTCAATTCAATCTCGGTAGTGCTTACTCTGAGAGAATCACAGGTCAGAAGGTACAAAATCTAGAAGAGGCCATCACTTGCTACCAATCGGCTTTATCAGTTTACACCCGTGAAGCATTTCCTATTGAATGGGCAATGACTCAAAACCATCTCGGTAGTGCTTACGGTAAAAGAATCACAGGGGAGAAAGCACAAAACCAAGAACATGCCATCGCTTGCTTCCAATCGGTTGTATCAGTTCACACCCGTGAAGCATTTCCCGAACAATGGGCATCGACTCAATATAATCTCGGTCGTGCTTACTATTATAGAATCACAGGTCCCAAAGCACAAAACCAAGAAGATGCCATCGCTTGCTTCCAATTGGCTTTATCAGTTTACACCCGTGAAGCATTTCCCGAACAATGGGCAATGACTCAATACAATTTCGGTATTGCTTACGGTAACAGAATCACAGGTCACAAAGCACAAAACCTAGAAGATGCGATCGCTTGCTTCCAACAGGCTCTTACAGTCAGAACCTTTGAGGATTTTCCCGAAGATTGGGCACAGACAAACTATAATCTCGGTTTTGCTTACCGTGAGCGAATCAAAGGTGAAAAAGCACAGAATATAGAACATGCGATCGCTTATTTCCAATCGGGTTTAGGAGTTCACACCCGTGAAGCATTTCCTATGGATTGGGCAAGGATTCAATACAATCTCGGTAGTGCTTACTCTCAGAGAATCACAGGTCCCAAAGCACAAAACCTAGAAGATGCGATCGCTTGTTACCAACAGGCTCTTACAGTTTATACCTTTGACGCTTTTCCCGAATATTGGGCAATCACTCAATACAATCTCGGTAGTGCTTACTCTCAGAGAATCACAGGTCCCAAAGCACAGAATATAGAAAAAGAGATCGCTTGTTACCAAAAAGTGCTTAAAGTTTATACATTTGACGCATTTCCTAAATATTGGATCCGGGTAACCCGAGTGATATTTGTATTAAGTTTTACATACATATTGTTAACAATAGTATCAAAAATCAAGAATCTTTTAGGGTGGGCAAAAAGCCGTTGATTCTTTCTAAGTAGGGTGGGCGAAAACCCTTTGGTTCTTTTAATAATTCTAGATACTATTATTTTGCCCACCCTACGCACTGTTCCCTAAAAACCTCACCTAATTAAAAACCGCAATATATTATTTTAATATAGGATCATTACCAGCCAGCCATAGGGCAATTGCCATCGGGGGCATTTCATTGTTACGGTTTTATCCGGTGGTGCGTTATTGTATGAACTTGTGTAACGTTGCCAAAAGTCTCCCTGCTCCCTGCTCCCTACTCCCTGCTCCCTAAAAAAAATCCTTTATACACATCACCCCCCATGAGCTTAATCAAAAAAATCTACAATAAATTTCAACCATTTTATCCCTTACCAGCCAACGATCCAGCTTATGTAAACTGTAGTGAAGTCAGGGGAGATGACAATATTTTCAGGGAAATTGGTAAAACTATCATTTTTTCAGAGCAACCGACTTGTCAACTTTATACTGGACATCGGGGTGTGGGAAAATCAACGGAGTTATTGCGTCTGGAAGATTATTTGCAGAAGAATGGCTGCTTTGTGGTTTATTTTCCAGCAACGGAAGGAGATATTGATGAAATCGATGCTCAATATACAGATATTCTGTTAGCTTGTACTCGTAATATTTTAGAGAAACTTAAAGAGTATGCTGCTCCTAATCCGTTATTAAATTGGTTAGAGTCTCGGTGGACTGAATTAAAGGATTTGGCGTTATCGGAGGTGGAATTTGAAAAATTAACGGTTGAAGCTCAAATTCAGGTTTTTAGTAAATTGACCACAAGTTTGAGACGAAATCCTAGTAGCCGTGAAACCATTAGAAAACAGGTTGATAATTATAGTGTCTCGTTGATTGCAGCGTTAAATGAATTTATTGAAGAGGCTCAACATAAATTACCTGAGGAAAAATCCAACATTGTTGTGATCGCAGATAACTTAGATAGGATCATCCCCCTGGAAAAAGGGAATGACAGAACAACTCACGAAGAAATATTTCTTGATTATAGCAGTCAATTAACAGGGTTAAATTGTCACGTAGTTTATACAGTACCAATTTCCTTAGCCTATTCCAGTCAAGCTACTGAATTAAGAAATATTTATGGTACTCCTCAAGTTTTACCAATGATTATGGTAAAAAACCGTCACAACCAACCCTATTCAAAAGGATTAGATAAATTAAAAGAAGTTATTGAAAAAAGGATTAATTTAGTTGACTCTACTCTTGATATTGATACACAAATCTTTGATAGTCAAGACAGTCGCATTGAGCTTTGTGCTATGACTGGTGGTCATGTGCGAGAGTTGATGCTATTAATGCAGTCAGTCATGCGTTATATTGATGATTTTCCGATTACTACAAAAATAGTGAGGCGGGCGGTTAGTGATGCCAGAGATAGCACCTATCGTAATGCGGTTAGTGCTGAAGAATGGCAAAAATTAGCTGAAGTTTCTCTTTCCAAGACTATCCCTAATGATGAATACTATCGTAGTTTGTTATTCCGTCGTTGTGTCTTGGAATATCGAGAGTTTGATGCAGAAGATAATCCTGTAAGTTGGTATGATGTTCACCCTTTAATTGAAGGGACATCTGAGTTTAAATCTGCTCTTCGTGATTTAACTAATAGTGAGCATATGCGCTACGCGCACGCTGCGCGAACAGCAGTCAGCGGTCAGCAGTCAGCTTTCCATAACTCCGATTAAACGAATGCTTACTTGTTTTATTCATAATAAGCACATAAATTAGCTTTGCCATAGCCCCCATAGCTGTTCGCGTAGCGTGTGCGTAGCACATAAACTGATAGCTGATAGCTGATAGCTTACAACTAATAAATGAGTACAATGTCGAGATCAAATTCAACAACATTTAGATCAGATGAACAAGAATCGTATCTGAGGTTAAAACGTGATTTATCTTGGCGTGAAGGCTTTGGGATTTTATTTGTGCGGTGTACTCCTGTACAAGAAAAAAGAATTATTGAAGAAATAAAACAAGATATTAAGGATAAAACGGTTGACGTTTTAAAGCTAGACCATTCTATTTATAATTTATATGATTTGATTGAGGAAAAGGTTAACGACAATCCCATTGATATTTTATTTGTTAGTGGCCTTGAAAAGTCTTTAGCCTTAGAAGATTATATTAAACGTACCCTTGAAAATCCTAAAAAATCCTATCAAAGAGATGCTTTAGCCAGCTTATTAGGTCATCTCAATTGGCAACGGGAAAGATTTAGAGATGATTTTAATTGTTGCTTAGTATTTACGGTCAGAAAATATACGTTAAGGTATTTAGTCCGTCGTGCTCCTGATTTTTTTGATTGGCGCTCTGGAGTAATCGAGTTTCCTGTAGATAGAGATATTGATTTGCTCAACTATTATACTCCCTTTAAAGCTGATATTGACAAGAAAAAACCACAGGACGTATCTAAAGATATAGTTCATAGTAGTGACGAGTATTATGACTTGTTGAAAAAGCTGCTATTACTAGAATATGAAAATAATGGCGATTTACAAGCTATTCATGATGTAGTTGACTCTAATGCTGATCAATTTAATAGCTCTTTTGCAAACATTTTAGAACAATGGCTCCTTAAAACTTGTACTGAACTAAATCCTGAAGAAAAAGAAGCAATTGCCGGAATAGTAGAAAGTCTTTGTCTTGATATTTATAAATTTCCAGGCAAAAGTGCCAATAATTTAGAAATAGCCATTACTGGATTAAAAACTGTTTTACAATTACGTCCGCGAGAAACTCTATCCCAAGAATGGGCGCAAACTCTATATTATATTGGTGCTGTTTATAGTAATCGTATTGTTGGCGAAAAAGCACAGAATATAGAAGAGGCGATCGCTTGTTACCAACAGGCTCTTATAGTTTATACCTTTGAGGCTTTTCCCGAAAAATGGGCAAGGACACAAAATAATCTAGGACTTGCTTACCTTGACCGAATCAAAGGTGAGAAAGCAGAGAATATAGAAGATGCGATCGCTTGTTTAAAAAAGGCTCTTACCGTCAGAACCTTTGAGGCTGTTCCCGAAAAATGGGCAAGGACACAAAATAATCTAGGACTTGCTTACCGTAACCGAATCAAAGGTGAGAAAGCAGAGAATATAGAAAAAGCGATCGCTTGTTACCAACAGGCTCTTACCGTCAGAACCTTTGACGTATTTCCCGAAGATTGGGCAATGACACAATATAATCTCGGTGTTGCTTACTGTAAGCGAATTAAAGGTGAGAAAGCACAGAATATAGAAGATGCGATCGCTTGTTACCAACAGGCTCTTAGAGTTTATACCTTTGAGGCTTTTCCCCAAAATTGGGCAACTATAAAAACTAATATGGGTGTTGCTTACGCTAAGCGAATCAAAGGTAAGAAAGCACGGAATATTAAACTTGCAATCGCTTGTATTAAAGAAACTATGAAAGTTTATACATTTGACAAATTTCCTGAATATTGTGTCAGGCTAAACAGATTAAAATTTCGATTAAAATTTACATATATAATCTCAAGAATAGTATCCAAACTGAAGAAGCTTTTAGGGTGGGAAAAAACCGGTTAATTCTTTTAACAATTCTAGATCAGAGAATTTTGCCCACCCTACTCCTTACTCCCTACTCCCTAATCATCAATAACCGCACTCCGGTCAAGCAACACCAAATCCCGCAATTGTTCCGTATTCATTTCCGTCAACCAATCTTCTCCAGCATCTACAGTTTGTTCCGCTAACTGTTTCTTACTTTCAATAATGTCATTAATCTTTTCTTCCACAGTGCCAGTACAGATAAACTTATGGACTTGAACATTGCGTTTTTGACCAATCCGAAAGACGCGGTCAGTGGCTTGATTTTCCACCGCTGGATTCCACCAGCGGTCCACATGAAACACATGATTAGCTCTGGTTAAATTCAATCCAGTGCCACCCGCTTTCAGAGACAGAATAAATATCGATGGACCATCGGGGTCATTCTGGAACCGATCAATCATTTCCTCCCGTTGTTTCTTACGAGTTGCGCCATAGAGGAATAACACTTCTTTGCCAAATTTGTGCTCTAAATAGGGTTTCAGCAATTTACCCCATTCCGAAAATTGGGTAAAAATTAAGCCACGGTCTCCCTCAGAAATCGCTTCTTCTAACATTTCTTCCAACCGTCGTAACTTACCCGACTGCTGGCTAGACATTAACGAATTATCTGCCGTTTTCCCTTTAGTCTTTTTCCCCTTACTGTCCAACAGTGCCGGATGATTACACAGTTGCTTGAGTCTCAACAACAACGTCAAAATCATGCCCTTGCGCTTAATCCCCTCAGCCTCTTCAATTTGTGCTAAGGAATCATCCACCAACTGTTGATAAACCGTAGCTTGGGCTGCGGAAAGACCACAAAAAACATTCATTTCCTGCTTTTCGGGCAAATCTTGAATAATAGACTTATCGGTTTTGAGGCGACGGAGGATAAAGGGTTGCACTAGCGATCGCATGGTCTGCAAGGAATCCCGGTCGCCAAACTTCTCAATGGGTACAGCAAATCGACGTTGGAAGAATTGGCGATCGCCTAAATACCCAGGATTGAGAAAATCGATAATTGACCACAATTCCGACAACCGATTTTCCACGGGAGTACCGGTTAAGGCAATCCGAAAGCTAGTGGAAAGTTGCTTGACTGCTTGGGATTGCTTAGCGCTAGGATTCTTAATATTCTGAGCTTCATCCAGCACCACCCCCTGCCATTCCACCCCATCCAGGGTAGTAGCATCCCGATGTACTAAAGAATAACTGGTAATGATCACCTGCTTAGTCTTCACTGCCTTAGCAAAGGCTTTCCCTTTGGAGCGTTTATCCCCGTGATGGACAATAGTTTTCAGGGATGGGGCAAATTTCTTTACTTCCCGTTCCCAGTTTCCTAGCACAGACGTGGGACATACCACTAAGCAGGGTCCATTGAGGGTACCTTCTTCCTGAAGATGCAACAGAAACGCAATCAGTTGTGCCGTCTTACCAAGGCCCATATCATCCGCCAGACAAGCACCCAAACCCCAACGTTCCAGAAAGGCCAGCCAGCCCATCCCTCTAGCTTGATAGGGTCGCAATTGCCCCTGAAAACTCGCAGGTTGAGGAATCGGCTCCAGGGATTGATTCCCCTGTAAGTTAGTAATTAACTCTTGCAACGCTCCCGATGCTTCAAACTTCACTACTGGTAGTTTTGCCAAGGTATTATTATCACCAGTAGTGATCCGCAAAGCATCCTCTACCGACAGAGTCATGTTATCTGTCGAACCCTTAAACATCTCTTGAGCTGCACGGACATCAGACGGTTGTAACGCCATCCATTCCCCATCCACCTCCACTAGCGGTGATTTCAGTGCCATCAAGCGATTAAACTCCCGCTTCGAGATGGTTTTATCTCCAATCGCCAGTTGCCACTTAAACTTCAGTAAGCTTTGGAGTCCTAACCGTTGATTCTTCTTTTGTGGTGGCACTTCCGCCACAAGACTAATCCCCAAGCGTTTGGCTCCCGTGCCTGGTTTCAATCCTGGGGGTAGCACAATACCCAAGCCATTGTTTTGCAACCGCCATGCACTAGCCCTAATGAACTCATACACATCTACTATGGTTAGCTCACAAAACTCAGGACGGGATTGGTGTAGGCTAGGTTCGATGGGAGGATAGAGTCGAGTCGCTAATCCTAACCCTTTTAGGAAGGTTTCCTGAGGTTGTTCAATGCTTCGCTGCTTAATCTCCAATCGCTCTCCGGAGTAATTCCAGATCGTCTCAGCATCCACCACCAGGTCTGGGTCATCAACCGCTTGTAAGCCATAGGCCAAGCTCCAATTCTCTTGGTCAGAGGTAGGAGGCTTCAGGATAAAACAGGTGCGAAACAGATTTTGCCTCAACCTCTTGGACGTCGGTGTCACTAAATTCTGTTGCACCGGAGTGTTCCAAGTCGAGAGGGCTGCGGCTAATCGACCTAAGGTTGTTGACTCTAGCCCTAGGGTTTCTAAATTATCTGAATTAGAAGACAAATTAGAAGAAAGCGATCGCAACCATTCCACCATCGGTGAATCTACTACTGGCACCGACTCACCCTTGACAAAATTATGCACCTGTGTATTAACCACACTACTCAAGAATCCCAGTAGCAATTCCTGAGCCTTAACCAAATCGGTTGCAGGTTTAAGGTTGGCAGGTTTAAGGTTAGGAGGTTGTTCGCGTAGCGTGGCCTTTTGGCCAAGGTTGGTTGGTTGTAGGTTGGAGCTTTCAAGGGTCAACTGTGGAGAACTAACCTCTTGTGGATAAGCACAGCAAGCCGAGGGCATGAGCTTGATATAGGTTTCTAGACGGACTTGATCCGTAGTACTATCAAGCAGAGGTTGCCAGCAAGCCCTTACCTTACCATCAGGCAATGGGTACACTCCTGGTAAAAACTTACCCCGATTCAGCAGATCCAAGCTCCAGCGCATCACCTGAGACCAAAAACGCAACTCCCCTCCCAGGTAAGCGTCTGAGCCTTCAAAGGAGCCCAGGGGTAAAGCTTGCAGAAATTTTACCGCTGCCATCGGTTCCAGAATTACCCCTTGCACTTGCCATGGTTGCAATTCCCACTGGCTACCCTCTGCGCTATCCTCTGCACTATCTAACAACAGTTTGCTAGACAGCACTGGATAAGCTGGCTCACCCTTGGATGATGGTTGAGTAGGTAACAGAACAATTTGAGACTCCCAGGGATGGTGATGCTGTTGAGCACTACGCTTACGACTACCTGAACGGGCCTTCTCAGACACCTCTAAAAATTGACCGATGGACAGACGATGAGAATCTAAAAAAGACGTCAATTCTTCCTCAGTCATGGCAAACGGGTGACATGACATATCATTGGCAGTAGTTGATATCTGCGCCTTCGTGCGCCAGGTTTCTCCCCAAATAAATAGATGACCATTAGTTTCCCTAGGTATCCAACTGCCATGTAACGTTGCCATAATAAGTAAGTTTTGTGTCTTTTTCTGTTATCTAGTCCAGGTTTTATCGATCAAATTTGCTGAATTTATCCCTTAGGATTAACAGCTATAGCAAGTCTTATACCCATTAGGTAAAAATCTCTGGGTTTTAGGGAGCAGGGACTTCGGAGCAGGGACTTCGGAGCAGGGACTTCGGAGCAGGGAAGAGGGAGGAGGGAAGAGGGAACAGAAATTATCATAATTCCTTTAGATTACTATATTACTTGACGTAAGCAAACTTTTTTTTAGCTTATTATGCGATATTATCTCCAGGTATTTTACCGATTTAATAAAATTTATTCGACTATAAACACACTGCATATAGACTACTTTAATTGCTTTATTTTTTTTTAAAAAACCTGTAAAAGATGAAGTAAACTCTCTGGCTATTAGTGATAGTATTCAGGAGTATTGAAAGTCTAAAAAACTGCTGAGGTGATTCCACAAGAAAACTGGCCACTTTCAAAAAGAAAGCAACCCTAGGCCTAAAGCAGTTGACCCATTAGCCTAACACCATAAAAAAGTATAGCGTCTACTAGTCTAATCAGGTGCATAGAAATTTTTTCCCTGTTCCCCAGCTCCCGACTCCCTGCTCCGAAGTCCCTATTCCCTACTCCCTATTCCCTACTCCCTACTCCCTACTTACCACCCCCCCGAGTGATAAATGCTACGATTGCGACAGAACGAGAATAGTGATCAAACAAAGAAGGAAAAAGTACCGAAATGGTAGAGATAGACAAGTCAATATCCTTTGATGGACGGGATATTAGACTCAAAGTAGGTCTACTTGCCCCTCAATCTGGTGGTTCAGTAATGATACAGTCGGGGGATACAGCAGTTTTAGTGACAGCAACTCGTGCCCCTGGTCGAGAAGGGGTCGATTTTCTGCCCTTGGTAGTTGACTACGAAGAAAGACTCTACGCAGCAGGTCGGATTCCAGGTGGTTTCCTCAGGCGGGAAGGCCGTCCTCCAGAAAAAGTTATCCTAACTAGCCGTCTCATTGACCGTCCCTTGCGTCCGTTATTTCCCAGTTGGCTACGAGATGATATACAGATTGTAGCAACTACCCTGTCTATGGATGAACAAGTACCGCCAGATGTTTTGGCAGTTACTGGTGCATCGATTGCTGTGTTGCAGGGCAGCATTCCCTTCTATGGACCAATGGCAGCTGTACGGGTAGGGTTACTCGGGGATGATTTTATGATTAATCCCACCTACAAAGAAATCGAAAACGGCGACTTGGACTTAGTCGTGGCTGGTTCCCCACAAGGGGTAATTATGGTAGAAGCCGGTGCCAATCAATTACCGGAACAAGATATAATCGAGGCCATCGATTTCGGCTACGAAGCAGTACAAGACTTGATCAAAGCCCAGCAAGACCTGCTTGAGGAGTTGGGAATTGAAATAGTGATTGCCGAACCCCCAGCCGTAGACTCGAATCTAGAAGAATTTATTCGCGATCGCGCCACTGACAAAATTAAAGCTATCCTCACCCAATTTGACCTGGACAAAAAGGGTCGTGATGTTGCCTTAGATGAAGTTAAGGACACTGCTGTCAAAGCAGAAATTGCCGAACTCAAAGAGGATGACCCAATCCGTGTAGCGGTTACTGAAAATAGCGCATTAGTCGATAAGCTGTTCAAAAGCCTCACCAAAAAACTGATGCGTACTCAGATTGTGGAAGACGGAGTGCGCGTAGATGGTCGCAAGCTAGACCAAGTGCGTCCTGTCTCTTGTCAAACCAGTCTATTACCTCAGCGAGTTCATGGTAGCGCTTTGTTCAACCGAGGACTAACCCAAGTCCTATCCACGGTTACCTTGGGAACACCTGGAGATGCCCAAACTCTAGATGACCTTAACCCAGAAGATGAGAAGCGCTATCTGCACCACTACAATTTCCCACCCTTTTCTGTCGGGGAAGTCAAGCCATTGCGATCGCCCGGACGGCGTGAAATTGGTCACGGAGCTTTAGCCGAACGAGCATTAGTGCCAGTATTGCCCCCTCAACACGAGTTTCCCTATGTGATCCGAGTGGTATCGGAAGTGCTCTCCTCCAATGGTTCCACCTCCATGGGCTCGGTTTGTGGTTCAACACTGGCCTTGATGGATTCAGGTGTACCTATTATCAAACCGGTTAGTGGTGCAGCCATGGGTTTGATCAAAGAAGGAGAGGAAGTCCGCATTCTCACCGATATTCAAGGTATTGAAGACTTTTTGGGTGACATGGACTTCAAAGTCGCTGGTACCGATACTGGCATCACGGCTTTGCAAATGGACATGAAAATCACTGGTTTGTCCATGGACACCATAGCCCAGGCCATTGAGCAAGCCAAACCGGCCAGACTGCATATCCTAGAAAAGATGCTGGCGGTGATTGACACACCCTCCACAGACATGTCACCCTTTGCTCCTCGTCTGTTAACCATGAAGATTGATCCGGAGTTCATCGGTACAGTCATTGGTCCAGGGGGTAAGACAATTAAAGGAATTACCGAGCAAACTGGGGCAAAAATCGATATTGAAGATGACGGTACAGTTACCGTATCTGCTATGGATGGGGATAGGGCTACAAAAGCTATCAGTATCATCCAAGGCTTAACCCGCAAGCTGAATGAAGGGGATGTCTATGTTGGTCGTGTCACCCGGATTATTCCCATTGGTGCCTTTGTGGAAATACTTCCTGGCAAAGAAGGTATGATTCACATTTCCCAACTGGCTGACTACCGAGTTGGCAAAGTGGAAGATGAGTTAGCGGTAGGAGATGAGGTAGTTGTCAAAATACGGGAAATTGACAACAAGGGTCGTCTTAATTTAACCCGTTTGAACATTCATCCCGACGAAGCTGCCGCAGCACGGGAAGCAGCAGCGTTATAGCGCTACGCGCAAGGGCAAGAGGCAAGAGGCAAAAGTTAACAGCGACAGCTTTTGCTGCTTGTATCAATGTCGGGAGATGTCACAGAACAGATTTAAGAAGCGTCTGGGGAGTTGGGGGAATAAATTGACCTTACTCTGATGATGCTTCCGGCGAACTTACCCTAGGGTTATGGTCTGATCAGCTCAGTGAGCAGCAAAAGTCTAACAATTCTGATATTGGCGTAAGTAAAAGCTTTAAACTAAAGAATGCATTATGGTTTAGAGATGATTTAGTTAAGCTGTGCGCAAAATTGTTATAGCTGGTAATTGGAAAATGAACAAAACTCAAGCGGAAACCGCTGAGTTTTTAAAGGGATTTTTGCCTGAGCTGGAGCAAACTCCCATAGAACGGGAGGTTGTTCTGTGTGCTCCCTTCACCGACTTGGGTGTGATGTCTGAGCATGTACAAAATACTCCTGTACAGATCGGGGCTCAGAATATCCACTGGGAAAATACTGGAGCCTACACTGGTGAAATTGCTGGTGACATGCTCAAGGAAATTGGTGTGCGCTATGTCATTGTTGGTCATAGTGAACGGCGTCAATACTTCGGCGAAACGGATGAAACCGTTAATAAACGCCTTCACGCTGCTCAGCGTCATGGTTTGATTCCGATTCTGTGTGTTGGGGAAACGAAAGCACAACGGGATGCTGGTGAAACAGAAGACATTATTACCAAGCAGTTGGAAAAAGACCTAGTCAACGTTGACCAGCAAAATTTAGTGATTGCTTACGAACCAATCTGGGCAATTGGTACTGGCGATACTTGTGATGCCTCAGAAGCTAATGGAATCATTGGATTGATTCGCTCCTTACTCAAGGAAGCTAATGTCCCAATTCAATATGGTGGCTCCGTCAAACCCAATAATATTGATGAAATTATGGCTCAATCAGAAATTGATGGAGTATTGGTGGGCGGAGGAAGCTTGGAACCTGCGAGCTTTGCCAGGATTGTCAATTATCAGTAGTTGTGATTAGTCATTGGCTAATTGTTAGTTGTTAATTGTTAATTGTTAATTGTTAGTTAGCTTATTATTATTTAGTTAATTGGTTAATTGGTTAATTGCAATGGACAATTTTAAATTCGCAATTAGCCATGATCTATAAGCGATGGATAAAGGAAAATTAACCATCCAGAACTATTCTTTCCACTGGGGCAAACTAACCTATATCATGGGTATCTTGAACGTTACCCCCGATAGTTTTAGTGATGGCGGTGATTATTACACTCCAGAAGCTGCCTTAAAGCAAGCTCAGGCTCTAGTAGATGCTGGTGCTGATATTATCGATATTGGTGGTCAATCGACTCGACCTGGTGCCGAGCAAATTTCCCTAGGGGAGGAACTCAAACGAGTCGTGCCTGTGGTAGAGGCCATGGCTTCAGTGGTGAAGATACCGATTTCTGTCGATACTACTAGAGCATCAGTGGCTAAGGCTGCAGTAGAAGCTGGTGCAGATATGGTCAATGATATTTCCGGTGGCACATTTGACCCAGACATGTTGCCAGTCGTAGCCCAGTTGGGGGTACCCATTGTGTTAATGCATATCCGAGGCACCCCCGTTTCCATGCAAAAACTAACTGATTATCAAGACTTAATTGGGGAAATCTATAGCTTTCTGGAGGAGCAGGTCAATGCCGCAATCGCAGCAGGAATTAAGCGATCGCATATTATTATTGACCCAGGCATTGGTTTTGCCAAAACCGGTGAGCAAAGTGTAGAGATTCTGCGGCAACTCCGTAGGTTTAATAGTCTTGGTGTACCGATGTTAGTCGGAGTATCTCGGAAAAGCTTTATTGGACGAATCATCAATCAACCAGACCCCAAGGGTCGAATTTGGGGAACTGCTGCGGCTTGTTGTAGTGCCATTGCCGGTTCAGCAGACATCCTGCGGGTACACGATGTTCGCCAGATCCATGATGTCTGCCGTGTTGCTGATGCAATTTGGCGTATTTAAGTATATGCTTACATTATTATTGCCCTAATTACTCTGGCCCACAGATTCAGTTTGAAGCAAATCAGTCATCGCTTCACTCAGTGCTTTTGGATCCATAAATACGACTTTAGAATTGTTGCTTTCACTTAATTTTTCATTAGCTTCTACATAGCGTTGAGCGATCAGGAATTGTAGTACTTTCTGAGTATTAGATTCCTCTTCAAGAGCTTTGGAAATCATTTGGATCGACTCCACTGTACCTTCAGCCTGTAAAATTTTGGCTTGTTTCTCACTCTTAGCAGCTCGCTCCTTTTCTAAGGCATCGATAATAGTCTGAGGTGGTTTAATCTCTTGTACCTCAACCCGCATCACCTTGACTCCCCAATCAGCAGAGGCATCATCTAGTTGTTGCAATAAGTTCTGATTGATTCTGTCTCGAGAGGCATAAGTCTCGTCTAGTTCCAACTGACCAATGGTAGAACGCAGGGTGGTCATCACTAAATTTTCAATCGCCTCATGAACATTGTCTACAGCATAAAACGCTTTGTACATATCTAAAATTTGCCAATACACGATGGCATCGACTTCTACCTGAACGTTATCTTTCGTAATTGCCTGCTGAGGTTCAATGTCTAAAATCTGTTCACGGGTACTCTCTTCTACAGCAATCTTGTCTATAAACGGAACTACATTGAAGTTAAGACCAGGGTCTAGTTTTTTACGATACTTACCAAAGCGTTCTACTAGAGCTTCATTTCCCTCTTGGACAACTTTTGTGGTACCGACGCTGTATCCAAAAGCTACTAAAACAATTGGGGCAAGTATGCTAAGAAGGGTTTCGAACATAGTGTTTTAGATCCTGTTATAAGATTAATCAATTAACTGATGTTGCGGCTAGCGTTTGCTAGAAATAACTTTATCAATAGAACAGCACAAAATGTGTGTATAGATAACTTTCACTCTAGCGACCCCTGGGTTGACTGTCAAAGCTGTTATCAAAACTACAGGGAAGCTTACTTCTGTGCATTTGGTACTAGTCAGTTTTTTCAGCAGCAGATGGCTTGTCTTCTTCAGCCTTTTCCTGATTAACCAACCATTCTGAGAGGGGGCGTGAGACAGCATACTGAAAGTCCACGGGCACTAACAGTACATCCAACTGCTCAGATTTGGAATCCAGTGGTAAAACTTGAGCATATAAGAAACTGCGAGTAAAGTCCAAGTTGCCTAAGATCATCTTCGGACTGTCTTGATTTTTCAGTTTCACTGTTATAGTTGCTGAGGGCTTGTCTAATCCATACTCTGGAAGTTGGTCAGGGCTAACCGTAAGAATGCGATCGCTTTTGCCTTGAGCCAGCAAGTTCAACAAAAAGGAAACAACCGCATCACTAGCTGTTGCTTCTTTGGGCTTTTTCATCCGCCAACCCGATTCTGGCTCACTGGCTCGCTCGAATACTAAGGTCTTGTCATCACTATTAACAGTAAACGATTGAATTTGGTCTTCAGTGAAATTAAATATAGGTTTTTTAGGGACTTTAGCAGCTTCTCGCTTTTCAGAACCCTGAATTTCATAAATATATACACCTCCCCCCAGGAGGATGGCAGAAATGACTAAAATCAGAGTTGTCCGTTGTAGTTTCATGGGGTTAAACTGCATCGATCTAAACACAGCTTAATACTTTATAGGGATTCTCAATTGGGTGAGGTACACCTCCCTTGGGAGTAGGGAGTAGCGATGCAGCGCGGTCTTGGGGAGGCAGCGCGGTCTTGGGAAGGCAGCGCGGTCTTGGGGGTCCCCCCCATGAGCGACT
>WTKN01000202.1 GCA_011524395.1 Moorena sp. SS36440bin_2 | reverse complement strand
CGGAATGTCTGAGAAGCCTACACCATACCTTAAGGTTGGTGTAGGAGCGTCACTTCAGTATTCGCCCATTGCATCAACCATGACGGAATGCGCTTGCATAATTATCAATTCTTGATGCAAAGCGCGAGTGGGGGTTCCCCCCAAGACCGTAATGGTGCGACCCGTGGCGAATTTAATTCGCCACGGGTCGCACCTGAGGCATCGCTTTTTATGTTCCAATTCTATAGTTGACGCAATTGTTCTTAGTGCAACATTTAACCTGTACAAACCTACTCACAAGTAGATAGGACGATGGTATAGCATTAGTTTTAACTAATGGTTGTTGCCGACAAAGCAATGCCAAAAGCATTGCGCTAATTTTATTAATGGAGGCTCTGCTGCCTACTCTCAAACCGCACTGTAACTTCACTCAGTCCATTATTCTACGTCGCTTAACTTACGACCAGCTGCCAAGGCTTTTAGTTCTTCGTTGGGCGGTAGTGTTCCCTTGTTAAACAAGTTACTAACTTATTTCATTATAAAATAATGGATAATGTTTGACAAGGTAATGAGAGCTATAAGGCTAATAGTTGCACCTCACATTCCCATTATTTCGTAACCAGCGTCTACATATAAAACCTGACCAGTGATGCCACTGGCTAAATCGCTACACAAGAATGCAGCTGCTTTACCCACTTCTTCCTGAGTAACAGTGCGGCGCAGTGGTGCTACTTTCTCTACATGATGAATCATATCCTTTATCCCCCCAACTGCTGAAGAGGCTAAGGTCCGGATTGGTCCTGCGGAGATAGCATTGACCCGAATTGTTTCAGGTCCGAGTTCTGCGGCCAGGTAACGAACACTCATTTCCAGTGCTGCTTTAGCAACACCCATCACATTATAATTGGGAATTACTTTAACCCCGCCAAGATAGCTGAGGGTGACAATGCTACCACCATCAGTCATCAAGTGTTTCCAAGCTGCTGTTAGTCGATTGAGGGAGTAACTGCTAATGTCTAAGGCTAGGGAAAACCCATCACGGGATGTCTGACTAAACTCTCCTGATAGATCATCTTTATTGGCAAAGGCTAAACAGTGAATCAGGATGTCAAGTTTGCCCCATTCTTTTGCGATCGCATCCGCAATCGCTTCAATTTGGGCATCATTTCGCACATCACAGGGCATGATAATGCTAGGCTCGAGGGGCTCTACCAGGTCTCGAACTTTTTTCTCATAGCGACCTTTTTCGTCAGGCAAAAAGTTTACACCTAAATTTGCCCCCGCGTTGTGCAACTGTTGGGCGATCCCCCAAGCAATGGAGCGGTTGTTGGCAATGCCAGTTACAAAAGCATTTTTTCCGTTGAGATCGAGCATGGTTTTTAGGTTGAGTCGCGCTATGAGTCAGGGTTGAAGGTTAGTTAGCCATCTATGACAGCCCAGTTATTATATCCCTGAATGCAGCAACCTTGAGTTTTTCAGCTCCATTCTTGATGCAGCGCGGTCATGGGGGAAACCCCCATGACCGTAATGGTGCGCTTTCCGTAGGCGAATTTAATTCGCCACGGGTCGCACCGGAGGCATCGCTTTCAACTAGTAATAGGTAATTGTGAGCCCCAGTCTAGTCAAGTATTATATTGTTATGATTTCTATAATAAATTTTAAGTATAAACCTTTATTATAGTTTATAAGCAAGGGTGCAATCGGTAATCAAACTACCTCTATTATCGGCGATCTGTAATCACCCGGAAGGGAAATAGCCACTAACTCCCCGACTTAATAGGGATTAGTTATGGCAGGCGAGGGTGACGTTACTCACCCCACTAAAACCATAGCAATGGCTACTGTGCATCCGATACCCGTTCGCTCCACACTCCAAACCGGGTCTCCTGTTTACCCTTCAGGCTTACCCCCTGAGGTGACCACCAATCATGACCCCTGATATTTTTGGTTTTTGGTAACAATTTTTACAAAAAAATAGCTCAGATTGATATTAAGTAGTTAGAAATAAATTTGTCGATTCCACGGTGATTGGTACTAATCGCCGCTTTACCCTCAGGGGTTAAGGGAAAATCAAGCCAAGAGCTTGCTAAACTATAGACTAGCAGTTAATACTGTTGGCCTGTTGGCAAATTAGCTCAAAACTTGCGAACATTGATTGGCAAGGGGAATTAAGAACGGTTGTAGCAGTTCATGAAAAACTAATTAAAACTGTTCAAAATCCGCTAAAATAGCCTAAATATACAAGCCTAAATATATAAGATTCATAGACTAATCCGTGGCTTAACATCCCCGGAAGTCTTTTCACTATAAATAGATAGGGGCATTGCTACAAAGGAATAGATATGGATAGGGTTGTGACGCAGGATACACCACTAGCGGCTGTTTTTCGTCAGATTGGTAGAGGAGCGTTTCCACCAGTCGTAGAAACCTATGAGCGAGGTAAGACGATTTTCTTCCCAGGAGATCCAGCTGAACGGGTTTACTTTTTGCTAAAAGGTGCGGTCAAACTGTCTAGAGTATACGAAGTAGGAGAAGAAATTACTGTAGCACTGCTGCGAGAAAATACGGTTTTCGGTGTTCTATCTCTAATTACTGGTCACCAATCTGATCGGTTCTATCATGCAGTTGCCTTTACAACTGTAGAGTTACTCTCTTCCCCGATTGACCAGGTAGAAAAAGCACTGAAGGAAAACCCGGAATTATCAATGTTGATGTTACGGGGGCTATCCTCTCGGATATTACAGACGGAAATGATGATCGAAACCCTAGCTCATCGGGATATGGAGTCTCGATTGGTTAGTTTTCTACTAATTCTCTGCCGTGACTTTGGGATACCCTGTGGGGATGGGATTACTATTGAACTGAAGTTGTCCCATCAAGCGATCGCAGAAGCTATTGGTTCGACTCGAGTGACTGTCACCCGTCTACTGGGAGACCTACGGGAAAAAGAAATGATTTCGATTCACAAGAAAAAAATTACTGTCCACAAGCCAGTAGTTTTGAGTCAGCAATTTACCTGAAAATTAGTGATTGCAACAACAATAAACCCGATTGCGACCATTAGATTTAGCAATCCGTAGGTTTTGGTCAGCACATCGCAGTAAGCTTTCCCCTCTATGGTCATCCGTATGCTTAAGGGAAGCAACACCCAAGCTAATGGTAATTCGGAGCACCAATCTTCTATCAATGTGAAAGGGTTGATCGCTAATAGTATGTCGCACTCGGTTAGCCACTGCTCGGGCTTCTTCAACCTCAGTGTGACTAAGAATGATCACAAACTCTTCTCCACCATAGCGAAACAGGGAATCTTGAATACGTAGGTTATGTTTGAGACGACTTGCCAGTAGCTTGAGAGCGCGATCGCCTACTGGATGTCCGTAGTTGTCGTTGATGGACTTGAAATAGTCTACATCTAGGATAATCAGACTCAGGGGCGTTGATTGACTAAAGGCATGTTCCACTTGTTGGCGTAACTCCCATTCCATTGCCCGACGATTGCTCAATTCTGTCAAGGGATCAACCAATGCTATCCTAGATAGGAAATCATTAGTGTGCATTGCTTCCCGATATAGTCGCACTCCTCGTAACCCTGCCTCAATTTGTGCCTTAAGCAACCGATGTTCTGCTACAGCTATGGCTGAGTCTTGATTCCTGATTGAACTGATCCGTAAGTAGGCATCTGCACCGTTTTCTAGGGCTTGAGCACATTCTCTTAACTCCCAGTTTGGGTCTAGTCCCTTTGTTGTAATCGCTATTTCGGGCAAGTCATTTATCAAAATGCAGTATATCCAGCCGAGCAGCTTTTGTTTTTTAATCTGACGACATAGTTGTAAACTAGCCACCTGCGTTGCCTGCAAAATTAAAATAGCAGGTTGTCTAGTCTTGATCAGTTGTATGACATCATCAACTTCCAAAGATACCTCGACAGTGCTAGACCTTATATAGCAAGTCCGCTTCAAAAATGAAGTGATAAACTGTTTATTTCCTACCACTAATATAGAAGCATCTATAGATGCATCTATAGATGGATCGTTTTTATTTATAGTTAGCTCTAGAGAGCTAATACATTCACCCTGAATCAATAATCTTAACACTGCTACTTCTTCAAGAAAGTATTAGCTAATACGTTTTTTTCTAAATTCACCAGTCTATGGAATTTTGGTATGGGATAGATAGATGCTAAATAAATTGATCCTATTGCTGACTATCGAATGGCCGCTCAAGTACAGTTGGATCTCTTACCAATTCTCCATTGCCGATTCCCAATTCCCCGATATAGATTGTGAATCACAATCTGTAGACCTCTTGATAAATGAGGTGATATCATAACAATCATTTACAAACTATATTGCTGTATATAGCAATTATAAATAGGTGGTGAACTATCAAGCAGCCAGGATGCCAATAATACCATGATTTTGGATTTATAGATTTTCACAACTCGTTTATAATTTTTATATGGTTTTTAGTTTAACGAGTTTTGTTTAACATATACCTGAATAACAACAAAAATTAGTTTAATACCCGATGAATCCAAAGCCAACTTATGCACATTTTAGGCACATAGTTAATTAGGGGTTAGTCAGCAAAAGCTGAGCACAGGGATTATTATTAGGTGGGACCCGTGGCGAATTTAATTCTTAATGGGTCAAGGGCACCTAATTTATACTTGTCTCTAATACTCTCTTGTTTTTATCACAAGTGGCAGTAGCAATTTATTGATATCCGGGTAATTTTTCTAAATCTTTATCTAACATAGTGAAAACACTTAACTGTTCAACTGAGTGAGAGCATTATTATTCTCACTAACCTCTAATAAGTAGGTGGGCTTAATTATCCGTAAAATAGCGATTGAAATTCAAAATACTGAAACCCTATTGAATAAAGGCTTCCAGCTTGATTTTCGTATTTATAGTTTTAACGTTTATTTATGCCCACCTACTTATCAAGTCAGGTTGAATACCCATAATTAGATGGAGGGTGGGGAGATGGGCAGATCTTTCAAGGGTATGTTTTTTACAAAGACGTCAGGTGTAGGGCGTGGGGTGTGGGGTGTGGGG
>WTKN01000133.1 GCA_011524395.1 Moorena sp. SS36440bin_2 | reverse complement strand
TCTCCCCACCTCCCCACCAATCAAATTTTGGCCGGACGCAAGAAACAGCCCTGCCCTCCCAACAGGCACCGGCTTTAGCCAATAGGGACAAGAGTTGCGTCCTGAACAATAATTTTCCCGATATAGTTGATATTTTCCGACATCTTGTCCGACAATGTAAATGTAACGAACAAGGCACGTTAGATGGATGAATCAGTCAACATAGTCCCTCCAAGGGTCGCTACCGCTAAACTTGGAGTCAGTATCAGAACACTCGAAAGATGGCTCTTTGAAGGTAAGATCCAAGGCATCAAAACCCCTGGAGGACTTTGACGATACGACCAGCGACTCAGTTGTCTCTATTCCAGCCACAAAGACAAGAACAGATGACAGAGCAACAATCTTATATGCATCAGTTTCAAGTCGCTCTCAAAAAAATGACCTTGAGCAACAAGTACAGTTTCTTAAGTCTCGTTACCCCGATGCAGAAATCATCCGAGACATCGGAAGCGGACTTAACTTCAAAAGATTTGGTCTTCACGCCTTACTGGACAGAGTTCTCGACGGTAATTGCAAATATATTGTCGTTGCCCACAAAGATAGGCTTTGCCGTTTTGGGTTCGATATTGTCTCATGGTTGTGCTCTAAATTCCAAACTAAAATACTGGTTCTCGACGAAAAGAACCTCAGCCCAGAACAAGAAATGGTTGAGGATGTTCTGGCGGTCATCCATGTCTTCAGTTGCCGGCTTTACGGACTCATAAAATATAAACAAAAAATCATTGAAGACAGTGAGTTACCGAGTGTACCCAAGCAAGGAACTTGAGAAAATCTGGAAAAAATGGATTTCTGCTGTCCGTAAAGTTTATAACATATCCATTGAGCAATTAAACAAAAATCAGGGCTACACAAAAGTAGGCAAAAAAGGAGGAAAACATGGTTTTAGGACTTGGCTAAAACAATCTGGACTTATTCCACAGTGGTGCAAGGATCTAAATGTTTCCAAGATCTTAGATAACGCTTCTATGGAAGCTTACACGGCTTGGAAAGAAACAGCAAAGCAGCCGAAATTCATCGGTTTTGGCAAAAAACGTCAACTCAATCCACAGGCTGGGTTAAAAATAGCTAAATTTCGTAGCGTGCGAGATCAGAAACAGACCATCCAGTTTGACCCTACAGCTTACAAGGCTGGCCGGTGGATGGTTTCTACAACCAAGCATTTACCAAAGCCTGAATTCAAGGGTCAGGAATTCTGTGTACTTACCGACGGCTCTACAGAACTCACTTACAACAAAGGTCGATGGCTTGCACACTTCCCAGTAGAGTTTAGTGTTGAACCTACCGAAACCAATAAAGTGATAGCTTTAGACCCCGGAGTTAGGACTTTCATGACTGGCTTTGACGGTACTGACTTTCTAGAGTTTGGAAGTAATGACTTTCAGAGGTCGCCTACGCTTTGTTCCCATTTAGATAAATTAAAAAGTGAACACGACAAGTCCATTGGACATAGGTCTAAGCATCGTCGATACAAGCTAAAACTAGCCATGGAAAGGCTCAGGACTAAAATCAGAAACCTCAGGACTGAGTTGCATAAACAAGTAGCTTCCTATCTAGCTAAAAATTACGATGTAATTGTCTTGCCAACTTTTGAGACGTCACAAATGGTTGTCAAGAAAAAGCGAAAGCTGAAAAACAAAACAGCTAGAGCTATGATGACCTGGGCTTTTTATCAATTCTCTCAAATTTTAGAACACTTGTGCAACCGGTATGGTTCCAAGTTAGTGAGAATAACAGAGGAGTATACCTCATTGACTTGTACAAAATGTGGACACGTTCATAGAAAACTTGGTAGCTCTTTGAATTTTAAGTGTCCACATTGCGGATACGAAATCCCTAGAGATTTCAATGGAGCCGTCGGGATTTTCCTGTTCGCGTAGCGTCGGCTTTGCCGAAAGGCGATGTGGGATACCACCTTCCTTGACAAAGTCGGGGATGTAGTACTCAGCTTTTCTGACTCGGGAGATGTCTCGGACCTCCAAGATGTCAAGATTTGTCCGGGTTAAAAGTATCAGATCCTCAGTTCTTGATGCAAAGCGCGAGTGGCCCATGGTTCTGTGTGCGGAACTTGTTTCCGCACCGCTGCTTGCCCCGTGGGAACCCCCAAGACCGCACCGGTAGTCGCTCATGGGGGGAACCCCCAAGACCGCGCTACCTCGCTGCATCGCTTTTATTGTTCATTAAAAACCATACAGGTTTACATCTCAAATACAACCCTATATCATGATCGGGTAGCCAATTACCAAGACATAAATCTAGGGATTTCTGGAAGCGATGCAGAGGTGCGACCCGTGGCAAATTAAATTACGGGTCAAACGTACCATTACGGTCATCGGGGTTCCCCCCACTCGCGCTTTGCATGGCTGACAGGGGAGACAAGGAAGGTTGGGTTAATTGTCAAACTAGCTACATTTTATGGTAGACAATTAACTTTATTTATGTTAGTGCGTTTTTATTTATTTAATCCATTCTAACTACTTTTTCTTAACCTACATAGCCCTGAAACCGTTAATTTACTGGGCAAGACTCCAGCTTAATGCCCAAAATTCCAGTATTAATGAGATAAATTTTAAGTAGATTGCTCAAGGATGTAGCCAAATCTGCGACGCAATTGGCTACATTTTTCCGTTGACACTTCGAGAGCAAAATTGCCACAATCTCACCAACTATTTTAATATTTTAGATTAAATAGGGGGTAAACTACCCAAATGTTAATAATTGATCAAGAAAAGAGTAATGAAGCGATGCAGCGAGGTAGCGCGGTCTTGGGGGGAACCGCCATGAGCGACTACCGGTGCGGTCTTGGGGGGAACCCCCACTCGGTATTGCATCAAGAAGAGATTCAGTGGGTGGATGAATCTACAATTATTTTCCAAAATAAACAATTCACTAGAGGTTTTGATCTTCCCATAAATGCTTATGAAAAAGCCGTCAAGTTTTGTTGTTGCGAAGTCTCTGAGGAATCTCGGCCTCTGTGTTTAATTTTAAAACATCCCCATTATCTGACAGTTTGGATTGAGCAAAAAGGGGTGAGTTTAATCGATGAAGCTTCTGCTTCACCAATCAATAGCCCCCAACCGGAAGGGAGAGTTTATGACAGTCTTGATGGTGAACCAAGCACAAATCATAACCAACTCCCTGTATCAGGTAAACCTGATTCACTGTCAAAATCTGAAACATCTTCAGAAACTCCAATCATCACTTGCGCTACGGGCACGCTGCGCGAAGAAGAAGCTGGTTACTGGTACAATCCACCGGAATCTGAGTCTGTGGCAACTCCAAAAGTATCTACTGGTAATCTCAATCAGGAGCAAGAGATTCCGGACTCTGAGTTCCACCTGCATCCTAGGTGTCAGCAAATTACTGAGCAATCTATTAAACGGCTGTCTAAAAAAAAATATCGAGGGATTTCCTATGAAGTGGAAACTATTTTAATCCAGTTACCGGAATCCGAGTTAACGACCGATGATCAAGGGTTTGTTAGAAAAAAGTCTAAAAAGCGATATCGAGGAATTTCCTACTAAGTTTATAAGTAAGCATATGCCCTATGGGCACGCTACGCGAACAGCGAACAGCTGTCAGCTGTCAGCTGTCAGCCGTTGGCCTATGGCTGATAGCTGGTAGCTGATCGCTGTTCGCTTACCTAGAAACTATTCCATGCCTTCAGCATTCAGCTGAAGGCTGATAGCTAATAGCTGTTCGCGCAGCGTGGGCGTAGCCCATAAGCTTACCTAAAAACTATTCCATGCCTTCAATGGGTGCAAAGCCTTGTCTTTGAATATTTTCAGTAATAGTACGGGGTTCGAGGAATTGTACTAGATAATCGGGACCTCCTGCTCTTGACCCTACTCCAGACATCTTGAACCCACCAAACGGTTGCCGTGATACAATGGCACCGGTAATATTACGGTTGATATATAGATTACCGACCTCAAGCTCGGCTGAGGCTTGTTCTATATGGGATGGAGTACGAGAATATAAGCCTCCGGTGAGGGCATAGTTGGTACTGTTGGCTATATCAAGGGCTTCTTGGAAATTCTTTGCGGCCATTACCGCTACTACTGGACCAAAGATTTCTTCTTGGGCAATGGTGGCGTTGGGAGAAATATCCTTAAAGATCACTGGACCAATAAAGTATCCGGTGTCAGGTGCTGGCATTTCTAATGCTACCTTAGCTTCCTGACGTCCTTTTTCAACGTACTCCCGAATGCGATCGCGTGAAGTAGCATCTATGACTGGACCGACCTGGGTACTGGGTGCTTCTGCTGGCCCAATGTTAAGCGATCGCGTTGCTTCGACTAACCGTTTTAGGAAGCTCTCATACACTGCCTCCAACACAATTACTCGGGAGCAAGCGGAACACTTCTGACCACTGTAGCCAAATGCTGACTTGACGACTCCAGCTACGGCTTGGTCGAGGTCAGCACTTTCATCTACGATAATTCCATTCTTACCTCCCATCTCAGCAATGACTCGCTTGAGATGTTTTTGACCTGGTTGCACCATGGCGGCATCGGCGTAGATACGACAACCGACTTCTTGGGAACCGGTAAAGGCAATTAGATGGATATCGGGATGCTTGACCATATGGGCACCGACGGTTGAGCCTTTGCCTGGAACGAATTGAAATACTCCTTTGGGTATCCCGGCTTCTACTAAAATTTCAGCTATTTTTGCCGCAATCACTGAGGAATTTGCTGCGGGTTTGAGTAGCGTACAATTTCCTGCCACTAGGGCTGCTACAGTCATGCCTGTAGTAATAGCCATGGGGAAGTTCCAGGGAGAAATTACTAGGGCAATACCTCGGGGTTGATAGACATAGCGATTGGTTTCTCCAGCAATGTCGTAGTTATATCCATCGCTGAGCCGTTCCATCTCTGATGCGTAGTAATAACAGAAGTCAATGGCTTCGGTGACTTCTCCATCGGCTTCTCGTAATGGTTTCCCAACTTCCAGACAGACCCATGCTGATAATTCAGCACGGCGTTGTTCCATCAAATCTCCTGCTTTACGTAAAATACCAGCACGTTCCCTTGCAGGTGTACGTCGCCAACTGGGAAATACTGCTTTAGCTTTTGCGATCGCTAATTCTGCTTGTTCTACAGAAATTAATCCAATTTTCCCGATCACTTGACTAGGGTTAGAGGGATTAACCGAATCTACTGTGTCTGTTGTAGACTGATATTCCCCATTGATTAAGGGTAAATAGGTCTTACCCAGTTGTTGGCGAACGGTAAGTAAGGCTTGTGTGGCTTTTTCTCTGGCGTCTAGCTGAGCATAGTCTGTATTGGCAGCATTGGTGAATAGGTTATTTGGTTGTTCGCCTTTGCCATTGCCTTCGGGTAGATTAGAAGACTGTTGTGAACTTTCAACCTTCAACTGGCCAACTTGTAACTGTTGTGGTGGTGCAATCAATTCCTCTACGGGTCTATCTTCTAAGCTTTGTCGTAGGAAGGAACTATTTGCGGTATTTTCCAATAGCCGCCTAATCAGGTAAGCCATTCCTGGCAGGAGCTCTCCATAGGGTGCATAAACCCTGACCCGATGACCGTGATTGACTAAGGCTTTGGCTAGTTGGTCTCCCATGCCATAGAGGACTTGCATCTCAAAGCAGCGACGGGGGATATTGAGATTTTCAGCGATTGCGATCGCATAAGCTTGGGAGCGCACGTTATGGGAACCGATAGCGCTATAGACATACTCGTAGTTTTCTAGCAGCAGCTTGGTGATACGCTCAAAATTAGCATCTGTGGCGGCTTTCTGGTTATATACTGGTTGGGGCCAATGGTTTTGCAGTGCTGTTATGGTCTCTTGGTCCCAATAGGCTCCTTTGACCAAGCGTACCGTTACTGGATTACCCCGCTGTTTTGCCCAGGCAATCAAGTCTTGACAATCTTGTTCCGAGTCTCGCAGATAGGCTTGCATGGTAACACCGATATCGGTGCGTGAGCGAAACTCTTCTTCCATTAACAAGTCTTTGAGTATGGAGAAAGTAATGTCTTTGTACTCATACTGCTCCATATCAAAATGAACCGCCGCTCCCAATTCTTTGGCACGGCGGAGCAATTTGCGGATGCGATCGCACACCCGTTCTTGACTACCCTGAGGATCAAGAGAATCAAATTGAGAGTAGAATGCTGTCAGTTTAACCGATACTTGGACTAATGGCAAGGATTGACCATCAGCAACGTCAATTTCCTCTACCTTAGACCACTGTTTGGCTGCCTCAGTGAGTTGTTCAATCAGTTGTAGATAGCGGTCTAGGTAAGACTGAGCCTCTACTTCTGTAATTACGGCTTCCCCCAATAAATCTAGGGTAAATGCCATCTTCTGGTTTCGCAGGCGTTTAATGGTTTTAAGAGCCTGGTTGATATTTTCCCCAGCAATATACTTTTGGGCTAGGGTGGCTACAGCAGCAGATATGGTTTTAGCTGCCAGTTGTCCTGGTATGGAGTCAGGATTGGTGAAATTAAGCATTCCCTTCAGGGCAGCAGGCAGTTCTACTGACTGATCACCTAGGTATTCTTGAAAGTGACGAGCAACTTCCGTTTGGCTACGCAGTGCCGGTAGGGTATCGATGAAGCGAAATAGCTGCACCCGTAGTCCTGGATTACTCATTGCCCAGGCTAGTAATTTATCATCCCAACGCATTTGGTCTCGCATTTGGGCAAGCAAGGAACCTTTCTCCCGAGTTGCGGCTAGAAGTTCTCTGGCAATTTCCTGAGTTTTAGCTTCGTAAGTGCTTTTGGGGATTTCTATAACCACCGGTAGTAGACTCCTGTTCTAGACTATGGCAGTTTTTGATAAAACAACCATTATATTTTATTTTCTCTAGTTAAAGCAATATATGACCTGAGTCTTTAGAGGGATTTGAGGGCTTGGTGGGATTTTATATAGCGCTACGGGCAAGGCAAAAGGCAAGAGGCAAGAGGCAAGAGGCAAAAGGCAAGAGGCAAGCTAGCAATAATTGTTTTTACAACCGAGATCCAAAGGCTATAATTAGCTTTACTAAAAATCTGCGCCATCTCATTTTTCCACAGTTACTATAGATAAAACGTGATAGCCATCACCTTGGGGCATACATTGACCATCTACATCTAGGGGACAAGGGGTTTCTTCAGGGGAAGGACGGGTGCCGTCACGATATACGGCTGTTATCTCAACTTGTTGGTTATGAAAGGATTGTAATTGCTGATCGGAAACGTTTTCAGAAGCACGCAGTAGTAACCGACGGGGATTTTGGGGATTAGTAATTAGAAAAAACTGATCTCCCCGATAGGCTCTAACTGACCTAACGGGAGGAATAGCTTCATAAATTAATTTTCCCTGGATTTGTTGTGGTTTTGATTCCTTTAAGTTATCAGATGTCATTTCAGATGTAATTGGGGAGTTAGGGGAAACAGAAGAATTATTGCTATCTCCATCAGCAGTACAACTCGCCATATACAAGGTACTGACTAGGGTTCCAATCCACAAAATTTGTTTTAACTGTTCAGTCAACATTAGTGGAAAAAACGATAGTGGTGATGTAAGCGGTCAGCGGTCAGCAGTCAGTGGTCAGCTTATTTGATTCAAAAGTAGCTCAAGCACCGTGGCACAGGCTTCCAGCCTGTGAGCTAACCCATAAGCTGATAGCACCTCAAGTAGCACATAGGCTGATGGCTAATGGCTAATGGCTGATAGCTGATAGCTGAACGCGCACGCACCTCAAGTAGCGCTTAAGCTGATAGAAAAGCCGGGATTGATAATCGTGATATTTTTGGCATTATGGAACTAACTCCTATTTAGGTCGGAGGAAAACCGCGCTGGTGTTTATTAAGGCTATGACCAGCGCGGTTATTAGTATCGGTGTTTACTTTCTATAGTATAGATAACTCCTATAAAAATTGCAAGGGGTAATTAAAAAATTTTACATTTATTTATAAATACCAAAAATCGCAGTATTTATACTAATTTTTGGTTAGCATATAAAGTTTTTATTTTTATAGTAATTGCAAATTACTTGTAATAGTTTTTGTTATTTATTTTCTGCTCCCTGCTCCCTGCTCCGTGCTCCATTCTCCCTAAAACCCAAAATTTTTACCTCAGAAGTCGTCGGATTGCTATAAATGCTATAAACTAGATTAACCATAAATCTAAGTAAACAAATAATTATCATGAATTGGAGAGAATACATTCATTCCAATCCCAACATTTTATTAGGTAAGCCAGTAGTTAAAGGTACTCGTTTATCCGTTGAGTTTATTTTAGGCTTGTTTGCTGCTGGTTGGACAGAGTTACAGATATTGGAAAGCTATCCAACACTAACTCCAGAATCAATTCGAGCAATCTTTGCTTTTACTGTTGAATGTATGCCATAGCAAAGGGAACAGCGGATCTGGGAACAGGGAACATAAGAAAAATATTGATGTAGGGTGGGCAGTGCTTGAGATATATAAAAGCTGCTGGCGATCGCATTAGTAGGCACTGCCCACCCTACTAAATAACTCCTTAAAACCCAGAGATTTTTACCTGACCGAATTGAAAACCTCTGTATACTGAAATTGTGAGTAATCTCGTTCAACAATGGAACCATTAGCTGCTGCCGTTTTCGCTATTGCTACTGTAGTCGCCACTAAAGCCTTAGAAAAAACTGGGGAAATGTCGGGCAAGTTGTCTGGAACAATACTGGCCAGTTTGTGGAATCCCTGAGAAAATAGTCTCCAGATACAGTAACTGCGATCGCTAGCCAACGCCCTTCGGGCTAATCGCCTTTGGCGTGGCCTACGGCCAATCGCAAAAGCTCCAGAGCAACCTCTTGATTATGCCGAAATGGTATTAGAAGTAGAAGCAGCAGCGAAACAAAATCCGGAAGTTGCCCAAAGTATGGAGCCTTTAGTGACTACTGTTGATGCTCAAGCTTTGCCTAATTTAGAGCCAATTCTTCAAGAGATTACTAAAGCATTGGAATCCCACCAAGCTACTGTTGAGAATTACAACATTGATAATGTGAATAACCAAACTCGATTCAATCAAGCTCCCCCACTACCTCCGTATTATGTCGAACGCCCGGAAGTAAGCCAACAACTAAAACAAATCCTTTTATCTCAAGAAACAGCACAAGCTGGCACCTTAGTGGTTAGTGCCATCTATGGCTTAGGAGGCATTGGGAAATCTACCTTAGCTGCAGCCTTAGCCCATGACGAGGAGGTTCAATCCCATTTTAATGATGGAATTTTTTGGGGAACCTTAGGTCAGCAACCTGATATCTTATCTATTCTAAGTAGCTGGATACAGCAATTAGGAGATTATGACTTTAAAGCGATTAACATTGATAGCGCTTCTTTACAATTAAAAACCTTATTATCCGATAAAAAAGCGTTACTAATAGTGGATGATGTTTGGCATCCTGACCATGTTGAACCTTTTCGAGTGGCTGGGGATGGCTGTCGAGTTTTAGTCACTACCAGAGAAGCCCAGGTTGAAGGTGCGATTCCCTATGATTTGGACGTGATGACTCCCAATGAATCCTTGGAGTTATTAACCGCTTGTTTCAATAATGATTTAACTGCTCAAGAACTGGACTATGCTGAAACCTTAGCTAAAACTGTCGGCTACTTACCCCTAGCATTAGAATTAGCTGCTGCTCAAGTTAGGGATGGCATCTCTTGGCAGGAGTTACTGGGTGAGTTAGAAGATTTAATTGTTGGTGTAGAAGCTTTGGATCGATTGAAAGCCGAGGAAGAGCCAAGTGACGCTAAGCGCAAAAACTACAGTCTAGTGGCTTCCTTTAATCTCAGTTTAAAGGGATTATTCGACGACGATAGATTGAAAAAATTTGCTTGGTTAGGGATACTTCCGGAGGATATTTCCATTACTGAAACCATGGCGACTACCTTATGGGATTGTAATTTAGTTGGAGCCAAAGATACGTTAAGATACTTACGACAAAAAGCGTTATTACTACCAGGGTTATCTACTACACCAGACACTAACTATCGACTCCATGACCTGTTACATGATTTAGCCCGTCGTCTGGTTCAAGCAGAGCTAGGATTATCTATTACTGAAGCCCATCAACAATTATTAGAACGTTATCAAAGTAAGACCGATAAGGGATTATGGCATACCTTACCCGATGATGGTTATATCTATAACCACTTAATCTGGCACCTAGAGAAAGCCAAAAAAATTAATGAGATTCATCAACTCCTGAAAGAAGAAACGCCAGCAGGAGATAACGGTTGGTATTGGCAGTGTGAGAGACAGGGAAAAACTGCTAATTTTATCAAGGATGTATCGAGAGCTTGGGCAATAGCAGCAGATAATTTTACAGAAAATCCTACCGAATCGATTAGTTTACAGTGTCGTTATGCTCTGATTACCACATCTCTCAACAGCTTGGCCGGAAATATTCCTCCAAAGTTAATGGCAGCATTAGTGAAGAAGGAAATGTGGACGCCAGCTCAAGCACTAGCTTATGTGCGACAGAGCAAAGATTCTTTTGGTCAAGCAAAGGGTTTGGAGGCAATTAGTGAGTATCTTCCCCCTTCTTTATTACCGGAAGCCTTAGACGTTGCGAGAGGCATTGGGGATCAATACTACCGAGCCAGAGCCTTAAGAGCCTTAGTCCCCCACTTAAGCGAAGTGTTGTTAGCCCAAGCCTTAGATTCCGCTAGAGGGATTACCGAGGAATTCTCACGAGCTAATGCCTTAGAAGCCTTAGCCCCCCATTTACCCGAAAGGTTGTTACTCCAAGCTTTAGAGTGGGCTAGAGGGATTTCGGATGAATATTGGCGAGCTGATGCCTTAATCAGCTTAGCTCCCCACTTACCTGATTTGTTACCAGAAGCCTTAGATTCCGTCAGAGGGATTTCGTCTGAATCAGAGCGAGGATTTGCCTTAATCAGATTAGCTCCCCACTTACCTGATTTGTTACCAGAAGCCTTAAATTGCGCCAGAGGGATTGGGTTTGAATTTCAGCGAGCTAATGCTTTAATCGACTTAGCCCCCCACTTACCGGAAGAGTTGTTATCCCAAGCCTTAGATTGCGCCAGAGGGATTCGGGATGAATCCCACCGAGCCAGAGCCTTAGGAGCTTTAGCCCCCCACTTACCGGAAGTGTTACTAGAAGCCTTAGATTCTGGCAGAACCCTTGGGGATGAATTCCAGCAAGTTAATGCCTTAGGAGCCTTAGCCCCCCAATTACCCGATCTGTTGTTATCCCAAGCCTTAGATTCCGCCAGACGGATTTCGGATCAAAAACATCGAGCTAATGCTTTAATCGGCTTAGCCCCCCACTTACCGGAAGTGTTACCAGAAGCTTTAGATTCTGCCAGAGCCCTTGGGGATAAACAAGACCGAGCCAATGCTTTAATCGGCTTAGCCCCCCACTTACCGGAAGTGTTACCAGAAGCCTTAGATTCTGCCAGAGCCCTTGGGTATGAACAAGACCGAGTCAAAGCCTTCATCGCCTTAGCCCCCCACTTAAGCGAAGTGTTGTTAGCCCAAGCTTTAGGGTCTGTCAGAGCCTTTGGGGATGAATCCCAGCGAGCCAGAGCCTTCATCGCCTTAGCTCCCCACTTAAGCGAAGTGTTGTTAGCCCAAGCTTTAGAGTCCGTCAGAGCCTTTGGGGATCAATCCCGCCGAGCCAAAGCCTTAATCACCTTAGCCCCCCACTTAAGCGATGTATTACCAGAAGCCTTAAATTGCGCCAGAGGGATTAGGTATGAATTCCACCGAGCGGATGCCTTAATCGCCTTAGCCCCCCACTTACCCGATGTGTTGTTACCCCAAGTCTTAGATTGCGCCACAGCTCTTGGAAATGAAGAAAACCGAGCCAGAGCCTTAGGAGCCTTAGCCCCCCACTTACCTCAAGGGTTCTTACACCAAGCCTTAGATTACGCCACAGCTCTTGGAAATGAAGAACACCGAGCCAGAGCCTTAGGAGCCTTAGCCCCCCACTTAAGCGATGTGTTGTTACCCCAAGCCTTAGATTCCGCCAGAAGGATTTTAGATGAATACTACCGAGCCAGAGCCTTAGGAGCCTTAGCCCCCCACTTACCCAATGTGTTGTTACCCCAAGTCTTAGATTGCGTCAGAGCCCTTGGGAATGAAGAATGCCGAGCCAGTGCCTTAGTCGCCTTAGCCCCCCACTTAAGCGATGTGTTGTTACCCCAAGCCTTAGATTGTGCCAGAGGGATTTCCGATAAATTAGACCGAGCTGATGCCTTAATGGGCTTAGCCTCCCAGTTCCCGGAAGTGTTACCAGAAGCCTTAGATGGCATCAGAGGGGTTGACGATGAAGTCTACCGAGCGGAAGTATTAAAGGACTTGATCAAGTCCTTTAATACTTCCTCAGTTTATTTTTATCTTTGGCAAAAAATTCTTGATGCTTTAACTAGTCTAACCCGTCCCTATTTTCTTAATAATCTTCCTCAATTAGCTCCTTTAATCATAAAGTTTGGGGGTGTTGAAGCCCTAAGAGAAACGGTAGCAGCGGTTGATGATGTTAGCCGGTGGTGGAAATAGGGAGTAGGGAGTAGGGAGTCGGGAGTAGGAAGTAGGAAGTAGGGAGTCGGGAGTCGGGAGTCGGGAATCGGGGCAATAAAATTGACTGTATATCATCAATGCTAGAAACCTTATTAATTCAGATACTTACTCACAAATTATTCTGGAGTTAAGCACTCAAACTCTGCTGTTTTTTAGGCTAATAATTTAATCAACTTATGATTAGCAGATATAAAACTTTGGGATTTAGCAAGTTTCGCTGTTAGATAAACCCCAACATCTTCACGAGGTATTATCCCCAAAGCTTAAATTTTAGCTAATTCAGATCTAATTTTACAGTATTTCTCAATGGGATGAGGTACTTGGTTTTAGGCAACAGCGGATAAAAGAACAGCAAATCTCGGAGTAGCGATGCCGCCTGTTTCCTCGCCCCTGCCGCTAAACCCGATAGCAGTTGTCAATTGGTTCAGCTACAAAACCCCATTGACAACTGCCTTGTGCCTGCTGCCTTCTGCATTCTTAATTCTACATTCTTCATTCTCCATTATGCCTTACTGTTACTTCCAGAGAATTTTAGGGAACTATCTAAGTATCACTTAGAGATTGCTTAATCAAACCAAGCAAATATCTCTAAGTAGGTAGGCATAATTCTTACTCCTGTAACATGTAAATCCCAGTCAATCTTTGCTGTAAAAAGTTATGATGGCTGGGTTTATTTTTTCCATACTTAGGGTGCATATCCTAAAAGCTTTTTGAAGCGGTGGTGCGTTACGGTACGGAATGTTATGACACTGGCTACCGCAAAAATAAGGGATCGCCCGTCCCTAACGCACCCTACGAATTTACCTTAACCATTACCAATATAAGCTGCTATGAAAATAATGTACAACGGTCTCCAAGACCTACTCATGATTAATTTTTACTCTCAGGAAATCAAGCTCGATTTTTTGTCCATTGAAATTCCAATACCTGATTCCATCAAAAATTTTACTAACTTGTTTCCCTATAGGATAGGATTACACTTACGTCGGGAATATCGTCATCTTGCGATGGCGATCAGGTCTTTGACCAGTCCAGAGCGTAAAGACTATGATGGACTTTTTATCTTTGAAGTTTATCTCCAAAATATCTATTTACTTCTGCCCTTACTGGCATGGCATCGCAAACCTGTTTGGATTTGTCTTCACTGGAATCAACAATTAGCCATGCACAGTACCTTAAAGTTTTTGGGCTTACTGTATCTAAAGTTTTTCCTAAAGTATTTTAACTTTAAGGCAGTTTTATTTGAAATTGATGATGATGTTTTATCAAAACGGTTTAGATTACCAGCATCTGCTAAAGTTAAAATACCAATGCCAATCCGGAGCGATGCTTACCCGAATTTACAGCCAGGAGAAAGGCTGCCTACCGATAAGACAATTAAAATCGGTGTGGTTGGTATGATTCGTAAGGATAAGCCAATCACTAAGATAATTGACATATTGAAGGACTATACTAAACTATCTGACCAGAAATGTGAGCTATTCCTTGGGGTTCCATTTTGGCAGAAGTTTAAGGATTTAGAGAATTTGGGGGTAAAAATGTATGATACAACCACTGAAAAACAATATCTTAATTTGTTAAATGAGGTAGATATTTTAGTAGCCCATTACGAAAAACATCGCTATTATTATCGTACCAGTGGTGTATTGAGTGATGCAGCTTGCTGTGGTTGCTATGTGATTACTTCTGATTATCCAGTACTCAGGCATCAAGTTAATTGGCCAGTCTCTGTAGGTTCAACGTTTAAAACATTTGAGGAAATACCATCCTTACTTGATGAAGCTATCTCTTATATTCATGAGCATGGTCAAGATAACCAGTGGCTGTGGCGAGAAAAAAGAACAGCGGAGGAAATAGCAACTGTTTTTAGTAAAGGGAACAGGGAATCGGGAATCGGGAATCGGGAGTCGGGAGTCGGGAGTCGGAAGCTTGTAGGCTAGGCAACAACAATTTGGTTATTGTGAGTATTCGAGATTAGATTAGTTTGCCCACCCTACTTTACTTCTGTTCCCTGTTCCCTAACTTCAAGAATTGCGCACTCGTGCCAATATCGCTTCTATCTGTTCTAGGGGCACGGCACCAGAGAAGGATTCACCATTCATAACAAAGAAGGGTGTGCCGCTCAGTCCCAATAGTTGTGCTAGCTGCATGTCTTCTGCAATGGCACGATCAGCTGCGTTGCGGTCTCGGTTAAACTGCTCTAGGTCTAAATCTAGGGCTTCGGCAATTTCAAGATATAACTCTTCTCCTAATTGCTTTTGATTGGCGAAGAGGGCATCATGGTACTGCCAGAATTTGCCTTGTTGAGTGGCGGCCCAAGCAGCTTTAGCGGCTGGCAGGGCTTGGGGATGAATTCGGGTGAGGGGGAAGTGTTTATAAACTAAGGTGACTTCATCCCCATGGTTTGCTATAAACTGGTTGACGGTGTCGTGAGCTCTGGCACAGAAGGGACACTGAAAGTCTGAGAATTCTACTAGCACAATTTTATCTTCAATGGTGCTAGTGGTGGGGGAGGAACCAATGAAGGCTTGGGGATTGGTTTTGAAGCCCTGCAAGATGGCTTGCTGTTGCTGCTGGCTTTCCCGTTCCAGTTGCTGCTGGTATCTCTGGACCGATTCTAGGATTACTTCTGGGTGGTTGCGGATTACTTCGAGTATTTGTTGTTCTAGTTCAGGAGTAATCTTGGCGGCTGCTGTGGCTGGCAGTGACCAGGCTGAGAGGGACAGGAGTAGTACTAATCCTGTGAGTGATAGGGCTTTCTGGAGAATGCTAAGGAGCTTAGTGACCATGATTTTCTTAAATTTAACCAAGGCATAGGGTATCTCACATGAGGCAACATCGGCAACGGATTGGTATTGCGCTACCCCCAAGGCAAGAGGCAATAGGCAATAGGCAAAAGTTGCGTGGGAAAATGAAACAGGCAAGATGCCTGTTCCACCGCGCAAGATGCTCCTTCTACCCACCGGGTCAAACAGCATGCATTGCGATTCACCCTCCAGACGTAATCCTGGCATCGAATAAAAGAGGAAGATGTCTTCTTTTGTAGAAGACACCTATGAATGTCTTGATAGTCTTATTGTCTATCAATACGTTTATTAGACATCAATACATTTTGCACAAGTTATTTACACAAAATGTATTGATGTTGGTGGTCAGTAAAATAACTCCAAACACGACGCATATCATTAGAACTAGTGTTAAACTTCCAATCGATATCATTAACTCCTGTGACATACCAGCCAGACCATGAACCATTGAACCAACGAATTTTATAGGCAACAACATCACCCCCTAAAATCTGATGGTCGATCTCTGTATTTAGTCCTTTATACCATCCAGGAGTTTTTCCAGTTGGAGGTAGACCAGACTGGTCAGATCCTTGCAATGTACAAGCAGCTTGAGTGCGAAGTTCATGTTGGATGCAGTCACTTCCACCACACCCATTAGCGGCAAAGGCAGACTGGGCTGGCAACATGGTTATTGCTGCAAGAATAAAAGCACTTAAAACGATCAAGATACTCTTTTTTAACTTACTCATGACTCTGGTTTACTTTTTAAATCAATTAGGTACTTAGGGCTGGAAATCAGGGGAATAAATCTCACTGACCTTCAACCCTTTTCTAATATCTAAAAAGTATTCCTAGGTCGGCAGTACCCTTAAGGGTACTATTGCCAGGAAAGAAAAATTCCTGGGAAGACCACAGGCGGGAAATGAAACAGGCAAGATGCCTGTTCCACCGCGAACAGCCGTCAGTGGTCAGTGGTCAGTGGTCAGCCTTTAGCTGAAAGCTGAAAGCTGAAAACTGATAGCTGATAGCTGAGAGCTGATAGCTTACCGCTCAAGTCATACTTTATTGCGATTGCAATGGTGCATCCAAGACTTTGGTAATGCGATCGCGTGCGCCTTCTAAGTGGGCTAAGCTAGCTGTATCAAGGTTTTTCCCTTGTTTGTTCAAGGTCTTTGCGATCGCATCTCGCAATTGACGAAGTTTATACCGGGCTAACACCCGACCATCCTCGGGAGTATTAAAGGTTTGGATAGCAATAATAAATTCAGGGAAGGTGCGGGCAGTTTCTAGACTATTGGAATTGCGCAGTGCCATGTTCACTAAAAGACTCATATACTGCCGTTGCAATCCCCGACGCAAGCTAGAGATTGGCTCAATTTTCGCTTTAGTATCTAGTTTCCAGATGCTATCTTGAACCGTGTCAAACAGTTCTGCCATGGTCAAGGCTTCCCCGGAACTAGTTTTCAGTTGAGCATCCCGCAAACGAGCCAACCGTTCTGATGAAAATAAATCCCCCAGCACCATAGTTTGAATTAACATCACTCGGTCATGAATGGGATAATCTAGGGGGAAAATAGTGGTAAAAGCACCCCAGTGAGTCCAGCGAGATGGGGCTAACTGGTTCAGTAGTTGGGGTGAGAAGTTAAAGGTATCTTCTGCAAACATATACTCCCCGAGCATGGCTAAAGCCTGACGCTGTTTTTCCACAGGGATTGGTTCAAAGGGGAGTGTGCCAGTCTTGCCACCAGTGTAGTTTCGATTAAAGGTTTGTCCCCCAATATAACCAGTAAGGGACATAGCGTTTTCAAAGAAATAGGAGAAGACCGTATCAAAGCGATCGCGTAAATCCCCAGCACTTTCTTCAGGAAGCAGGTAACTGGTGTTAAAGCGTTTCCAAATTCCCTTAGCATTCTCCATTTGCCACTGAGAGTAGCGCAATGGATCACCACTAAGGTCCCAAACTTTAGCTTCTGGGTCAATAAAATCGAAAGTATCCTCATCTGTAGCATAGGATAGTCCCATTTCAGAGCCTTCAGCCGCAATTTTGCGCAGTGTGCGTAATTCTTGTTGAGGAGTCAGAGCATCAATAGGAGTATAGCCATACTTAATCACCCACTTATCATAGGGACCAACCACTGTAGAGAAATAATCTCCCTGTTCCATGCCCTCCGGCGCTAGATTAACTGGGAGATAATCCATTACTGACGCCACTAGCCCTTGGTTGCGGGTAATCTCAGTATTATTCAATTCCTCTGGACTCAACATGGTGCTGCCCCGGAAATTGTGGCGCAAGCCCAGAGTATGACCCACTTCGTGAGCCGTCAGGTAGCGCAAATACTGCTCGATGAAGGTTTTCATTTCCTCACCACTGGGCAACTCGTGGTTTACCATCGATAGAGACAACGCTCCAAACTTAGCTTGCTGAGCTGATGCCATGGCAAAACAGAACTCATGGTCTGGGACTTGGGTTAGTCCGGTTAGGAATTGCCCAGCTGGTAGGCTCAACTGAGCCGCTTTGCCAGGATTGGTCTTGAGGATTTCCTGCCATTTGAGGTAAGGAACTTTCATACCATTACTACACAGGGAACCATTAAACGGGAATTGGGATAACCCAGATAATGCCTGGGATTGAGCCTGGGAAGCAATAGCCTGGTATTCCGCTTTGATCCAGCGCACCGCATTAGCATCAATAATCACGTCTGCATCCAAAATTTCCCCAGTCAAGGGGTTCACTCGGGATGGACCCATAGCGATAATGCCTGGGAATGAGGGAAAAGAATTGGACCAGCGAATGGTGTTGTAGCGAATATCAGCCGGGTCCCAGGTTGCATCATCTGGCATTTGCCGCACTTCAATGGCATTATCAAACCCTGCCTCCCGAAACGCTTCATTCCACATCAAAATCCCCGCCCGAATTGCATCTCGGTACTCTAGAGGTACAGTATTTTCAATCCAAAACACAATCGGTTCTTTTGGGGGGGATACAGTAGCAGTAGGGTCTTGTTTTTCTAAATTCCAGCGCCTGATATAACGGATAAAGGGCTGTTTGCGGTTTTGATTGGATAAATTTTGATAAGCACTGATGAAATAGCCTACTCGTTCATCCGCCAGTCGATGACGGTAACCATTGTTAGTCGGTAGTTGAGAAAAGCTATAGCGGACACTAAGATTAAATGCCCGTTGATCTGGGAGACTCCTTAAGGGAAAGAATAAATCCCCTCCACCAGAAAAGCCATAAACCGACTCAATCTCTACATTGAACGGAAATGCTTGAGCGTCACTGACATAGGATTTTTGAGGGTCTACTCCATAACTTCCTCCTAATATCCCAGGAAAAGCCGATGTTAGTCCAGAAAAAGACCCATCGCTGACGAGGAGTGGTGTTAAATCCACTAACAGAGTCTTTCGTTCTGGATGAATACTGGTAATGGGCAGGGAATATAGGACTGAATCACTAAAAGAACGCTTAACAGAACGCTCTTGGGGGTCACCGGGTCGAGTACGGAAGTAGATATTTGGTATCACTAAATCTATGGTCTTCTGTCGGCGGCGGAATTGGAACAAAAAATCATTAACTGGCCAACCGGTTTGGAGCCCCAACTCCCCAATTCCCGAAGCAAGGGTGACAACACATAGGAAGTTTTGATTTAGTTGATCGGGCTCAATTTCTAAATAAATTTTGTCTTTTTCTTTATTGCGGTAGAGGGTGAGTAATCCTGCTAATTCTTCGGCATCTTCTACGACCTTATCAAATGGCTTTAACTTGGAATTACTACTCTCTAAATCGGATAATTCCTCTGACGGTTCCTCTGAAGGTTCCTCAGCAATTTCTGTAGTTTTAACTTGCTTAGGGGCTAAGGCTGGCTGGGGCGAGTAAGCAATCTTTTGATCCAAATGTTGACCCAAACTATTGGGGTTTGGAGTAGATAGAGCTATGGTTTGGAGGTACAACGGGGATAGTACCAAGACGAATGCACACAGACATAATATCAATAACTTTAGTCTTTTCATCGATTAATCACTAATTTTGTGTTCCCAAAATAAATAGGAATTATGAATTATCATAGTTATGAATTATGAATGATCAAAAAAAATCAACTTCATATCATAATTACCAAATTCCTAAATTTGACAATTGATTATAGCGTTTCTGATACTTATAATCTACCTTTTTATTGCCATTACTCCCTACTCTTTACTCCCTACTCCCCAAGACGAAAGTACCTTCACCAATTGATAGCTGCTATAGTTACAATTTATTAGTTGTTGATTAGTTTAATCTTTATAGCTTCTGATTCCTAAGTATTACTTAAGGGTTAGTATCAATTGGAAGCACAGAGCAGAGCTATGGTTTTAGATGTTCTATTTATTTTTAGTCAAGATGGTGTGATTTTACTATAGTGGTTTTACTATAGCTTTTTTTAATTAAATAGACGAATCAATGGACTAACCCTTCAAGCAACCGAAAATTTCCACACCTTGGGTTAGTCTATATCTATTGTTCCTGTACTTTTAGCCTTGGCAGTTGAAAAAAACTGTACAGTAATTTCAAGTCAAGCTATACTTTCAGCAGTCAGCTTTCAGCTATTTACTAGTCAGCCCTTGCAGCTGAATACTTAAGCTCAGAAGTATACTTAAGCTCAGAAATAGAGTTTACTAAAAGTAGTGTCAGCTAAAGTCCTGCCAGCTATAGGATAACTAGCGTGTGACAAGTCCCGGGCACCTATGTGGCAATTCCGATTAAACTTGATTAGACGCGAAGCTATTGATAAGACTAGACACGAAAGTCAGAACGATGGCTCCGAAAAAAGCTGGCCAGAAACCGTTTACTAGAAACGCAGCAGGAGTGAAATAGGATGCCAGGGATAGGGTGATAGCATTAATCACCAACAGAAATAGTCCCATGGATAAAATTGTGATGGGCAAGGTCAGAATCACTAGAATCGGTCTAATGATGGCGTTAACTAAACCAATGACTACTACCGCTACAGCAGCTGCACCAAAACCACTAATGGTAATTCCTGGTACCAGGTAAGCAGTAATCATTAGTGAGATAGCACTTAGCAGCCAAGTCAAAAGTATATTAAGCATCGATCTCACAAAAATATCGCTTACTACGATTTTAGCGATTCTGCCAAGATTAGCCTGGTTGTGATAAGCATTCAGCTATCAGCGGTCAGCCGAGCACTGAGCACTGAGCACTGACCGCTGAGCACTGACCGCTGTTTGCGCAGCGTGCGCGATCGCGCATATGCTTACCTTTGGTGTAACTCAAGTGATGCAGCACAGTATGATTGAGTTGGACGATTCCAGCAATAAATCTTTATGTTTTTCCGGCTACTGGTTACATTCTTATTTGCGTGCTCTGTTTTTTGTTATCCGTTACCTGTTCACGCCAAGAGTATAGCCTGCGATGGGAAACAACTCGTGGGAGCAGACTTCTCTGGTCAAGACTTACAGGAAGTCAAAATTACCTATTGCAATTTGGACCAGGCTAACTTAGCCGATACGAAATTGATCAAAGCATCTATCCAACATACTACCCTGAATAATGCTAATCTCCATGGAGCAGACTTGACCAACAGCGACACCTACAACATTAGCTTAAATGGTGCAGATTTAACTGATGCCATCTTTACTGGTTCCTTACTGCAACGTGCCAGTTTTGATGGGGCTGACATCACTGGTGCTGATTTTAGTAGCACCCTGATCCAACCGGTCAGACAACGGTTAAAACTCTGCGATGTAGCAAGTGGCGTGAATCCTACCACTGGTGTGGTGACTCGTGACTCTTTAGGGTGTTGGTAACCTGTAATATCAAGTCTGCTTGAATACCTATCATCTAGGGGAGGATGGGGAGATGGGGAGGATGGGGAGATGGGGAGATAGAGCAGATGTTTGTTAAGGGTAATTATCCTGACATCATATAAATTGTTGACTGTTGACTGTTGATGGTCAACGGTCAACAGTCTTGACCGATGGGACTGACTTGAGCGATGGTATGCTGGATGGTGATCAAATTTGATAACTGTTTGCTAGAGCAAGGTGCATCCTTTAAACTGGTGTTGCGCTTGTGAGTCTTTGGGATGTCGATTAAACGAGTAGGTGTAATTGGTGGAGGACAACTGGCCTGGATGATGGCAATGGCTGCCAAGTCTTTGGGTATTCGGCTAGTGGTTCAAACTCCTAATGTTACTGATCCAGCGGTCTGTCTTGCTGCTGAAACTGTCTTTGCTGCTATTGATGATGGGGTGGCTACCGAGCAAATTGCATCTCGCTGTGATGTGATTACCTTTGAGAATGAATTTATCAACCTTGATGCGCTGAAATCTCTGGCAAATCGGGGAATTTGCTTTTACCCCAGACTAGAGTCCCTAGCGCCACTGTTGGATAAATATGACCAACGCTGCTATTTCGATCGGATTGGTTTACCCCAGCCAGAGTTCATCAGTCTGGAGGGGGAAGTGGGTCAGCAGGAATTAAAGTCCCTAGGCTCTGATCGGACCCCAATCAACCTGAGTCAGTTAGAGTTTCCTCTGGTGCTGAAAGCGCGACGCCAAGGTTATGACGGCAAGGGTACGTTTATTATTAAAGACAGTCATAGCTTACAGGAAATTTGGAACCAGTTAGACAATCAGCCTGTGGTGCTAGAAGAGTTTATTCCCTTTGAACGGGAGTTGGCAGTAATGGCTGCCCGTTCTGTAGATGGGCAGGTGGTGGTTTACCCGGTGGTGGAAACTCAGCAAGAAGAACAGGTGTGTCGGCGAGTGATTGCACCAGCTCAGATTAGCCCAGATACCGTGGCGGAGGTGAATGCGATCGCAAAAACTCTGCTGACTAGTTTAGACGTAGTGGGAGTGTTTGGGATTGAGTTATTCCTGACTAGCAATCACAAGGTTTTGGTTAATGAAGTGTCCCCTCGTACCCATAATTCCGGCCATTACACCATTGATGCTTGCCAAACCTCCCAATTTGAGCAGCAACTGCGAGCCGTGGTGGGTTTACCCTTAGGTAGCCCACAGATGCATTGTCCCAGTGCAGTAATGGTTAATCTTTTGGGTTATGAGTCTTCCCAGGATGATTACCAACAAAAACGACAGACCTTAGCCAGTTTACCAGGGGCGTTTGTCCATTGGTATGGTAAGACTCAATCCCGCCCAGGACGTAAGTTAGCTCATGTCACGGTTTTGAGTGATGGGAATTCTGTACAAGAGGTAATTGATAAGGTTGAATCGGTTTGGTATGGTTGATATTAAGAATTAAGAATTAAGAATTAAGAATTAAGAATTGAGAATTGAGAATTAAGAATTAAGAATTGAGAATTGAGAATTAAGAATTGAGAATTAAGAATTGATGCTTATACATTCTACATTCTACATTCTACATTCTTAATTCAAACTTTCCTTTGCTAAACCTTGATGTTTTTCAAAGCAGTAGATAACTGGCGTAAGCGATCGCTAACTTCTAAATTCACTTCGTGAGCCTTTAAATGCTCGGGCATTTCAGCCATTAGTAATGGATTTTCTTCTAACCATTCATTCTGGGCTACTCCTCGCCACACGGCTTCGTATCGAATAAAGCGATCGCGCAATTCATCCAGTTCCTGTAGGCAAAATTGCTCAAACCCTGCGGCTTCAAAGATGGCCGAACGCAAATAGGTTTCAAAGGCTTTGATATCCGTTTCAACTTCCAATATCACCTTCTCCGATGAATTGGTAGGTTTTGGTGGCACATCCCCAGAGAGGTCACGAATACCTAATAGCTCATGGCGCAGCTTGGGATCATAGAGCAAATTTGGCCCACGATTTACATATCGTCTTAGGACACTGAAAGCCTTTTCTTCCCCACTGTAGTAATTATCGACTAGTTCGATATCCGCTCCCAGTCGTTTCACAATACGCTTACGAGTTTCACTATCTAAAGGGCCAGGAATTATGGAGTCGGCAACCGGACGGGCAAAACGAAGAAATAACGCCGTCAAACTTCGACTTAAAACTTCCACAAACTCCTCGGGATTACCAATAAGTCGCTGCTCTAATTCCTGGGTTTTCCAGAGTAACGTGGTCAGATACTCAACTAACGTTAATGCTTCTTCCTTGATTTCCAGGGCAAGGTGATGAGCAATATCTACTAAGAAAGTGCTAATGGTAGCAGAAAGTTCTTTCCGCCAGTTATAGTCAGTTAATTTAGCATCAAATACACCGGAATTATTTTCTTTAAAAATTCGCTGTTTTCTTTGCTCAGTATTGGTTCTAATTTCTTCAATTTTAGTCTCAATATCCTGGAGGTATCGAGACCGAAATTTTTCTACAATATCTGAATTGAGAGATTCTTCTCCTTCTGCCGTAGAGTTCCAGATATTATCATTATAATAGTCGCTTAGGTCTGCTTTAATTTTTTTCCACTTTTCTTCCCACCACTGGGAAAACTCAATCCGACGTTGATTTTCTTGTAATCGCTTGGCTTCCGCTGGATTCTCTGAATAACGCTTACTAACGATTTCAAAAATTTCTTTTGATGTTGTTAGTATGTTGGTGATTAAAGCATCACAACGTTTTTCTAAAACAGTAACCCGTTCATTATTAATATAGTCAGTAATGCGAGCCTTGATTTCCTGAATACCAGTCGCTTCTTGTTTTAAGGCTTCCTCATCTTCGATACCTGTCAGAGAGTTAAGCTTAGTGAAAATTTCTTCAGGACTGCCAACTGATTCCACGGTTTGTTGATTGGCCAAACCATTTAAGACTAAATAAGCTCCCGCTGAACCATGGACAATTCGCTGAGGAGGTAATTGTGCGCGTCGATCCCAATCTTTTGATGCTACATCGAGATGGTCTTTAAGAGCTGCTGGACTAGCAAACTGATCAATCCGACTCAAGAAAACGAAAAGTTTATCTGCAACTGTCACATTCTTGTCACCCTGCTCAGTAAACTCAACAATTTGAAGTTCTGCACCCCGAATACTAGAAAATTGCTGGACAACAATCACAGCATCACAATCTGACAGCATTTCTCTAGATTCATCGATATGCTTGGCTAAACCTGAGTCTAATCCAGGCACATCATAGAAAACAATACCTTCAGCCTGGGCGAGTTTATTGGTATACAGTCTAGCTTCTAATACTGCATGGGCGTATTGCTCATCAGCAACATACTTGTTAAGGTCTTTGTTAATGTCTTCAAGGCGAGTAAATGGGATAGTTTTCCGACCTTCGCTACGAACTTTGCTTAAGGTATCTTGATAGTTTCGGATTGTGTCTAAATCTTGTTTAGCTCCATCTCTATGCCTAGAATTACTCTTAGACTCTGATTCCAGTTCATGCAGCAGACTAGTAAATTGTTCTTCGGTTTTAGGCTCAACTTCTAGCCTTTGCTGAGAATCTTGTTCAACGGAATAAATTTGTGTCGTTGTAAAGGTACAACGTCCCGCTTTTGCTGGCAGTAAATCACAATCTAACCAGGCATTGACAAAGGTACTTTTTCCCGCTTTTTCCAAGCCCACAACAGCAATCCGAAATTCTCGCTTCTTCAAGCGTTCAAGCTGACGACGAGCAGGTTTTTCTTCTTCTAAGAGAACCTCTTTGAGGTGAGCAGGAACTCCCGCTTGAGGAAGCTTGGCTAAATCAACAGCGTGGCGCAGCACAGTTAAGGCGTCACCCAAACGAGTTTCATAATAGGATGAAGCAGTTTTCCAATCCATTTTTATAATCTCTTTTATAACGTTTATTGCATGTATGAGGTACAGTAAGCAACCTCAAAGTCCCCCTTAAAAAGGGGGATTTAGGGGGACCCCTTGGTACCTCATGGGAAACATAATTGCTATAATTACTTAAGCGCAGATAAAATTTTTTAAACCATATTTATCGATAAGACGAGCAATTTTATCGATTTTAGCATCACCATCAGGTAGATTTTTTCTAAGCTCGAACTTTGTTGTTTTACCAATTATATTCTCACCTCCAGGAATTATCAGCTGGATGTAGGCATCTTCATCACTCGAATAATTAATACTACTATGGGGACTGAGCTTTAGGTTTACTGTTTGGTCTTGGTCTAAACCATCACATAAAAAATAAGACGCAGAGGAGATAAGTTCTTTAACACGACTTGAATAAATCGGAGAATCTTGATTCAAGCCACTTAATTTATCAGAAGGAACAACTAAGCACAAAATAGAGTCTTTTAGTTGAGCTTGAGGTGGTTTTGGAGATGCATCTAGTTTTGTTTCTGTTTGTTGAAAAATTACTGGTTTTAGCAAAGCATAGCAGCCAATAACTATAAGAGAGACGAAAATTATAAATATAATTTTCAACCAAGGCTCAGGAGTAACTCGTAACAACTTCGTAAACAGATTATCTTTTGCAAACAGATTATCTGGATCATCTAATACTTTTAATTCACATAATAATTCTAAGAATATATCCATATTATTACTCCACTGCTTGTCATCATCGTTACAATACTTTTTAAAAAACTGCAAGTCGTCTTTGATAGTCGAATTCTCAGTTATATTGAAATAACCACAGATTTCCTGGTAGTTGTCTGGAGACAGCTTGCTGATTGCTGTATACATACAACCCTGATTGGTTGAGTTGCAGTATTCCTTAATTTCACGATAAACTTCGTCGAAGCGGCTTCGAGATTCTTTATCCATTTGGTTATCATACTCTTTAAGGAAAATTGGAATAGTGATCAAGTTGCCCCCCTAGCTTACAGAATAGAGGGAAACTACCTCAGCACTTTTCCAGCTTTCTTAATATTTTCCTTAAGTTGTTTAGCTTCCTGGTGTAGCGGATTCCATATGGATAAGTCTTTTTGTAAAGATAGTTGAGCTTGATCATAGGCTTTATCTAGCCGCTCTTGATAACGGTCTACAATTTCTTTTTGAGAAGACTCAACCTTTTTTATAAACTTATTGATTTGACAGATAAACCAATCCGCAACCTGACTATAAATTTCTATTTCTGCCTGATTTTTTTGCCATAGCCAGTCTTTATTGATGTCTTCTATTTTTGGTAACTGAGCATTATCACTAGAGCGTGGTTCTTGTTTAATTGTCTTTACTTTTCTTTGAAAGAAAAATAAAGTTCGCTTGAGTTCCGTAACTTCAACGTCTTCTAGCCATGTGCCTTCTATAATTGCGAATCCAGCTTCAAACTTAAATTTTGGCTCAGGTATACTATCAATTATCTCAAGTTCTGATCTGGAAAAGCTAATGGCTAAATTGGGGGCAATATTACCCATTCCTTCCTCAAGAAGAGACAGGTAATAATCCAATAAAGTCTTCAAGCCATCAACTACCCCTTTCATCTCTCGATCTAATATTTGTTTGACAGCTTCATTCATCAGACCCTTCAATGCACTAGTCAATTGATTAAGTTTATCATTAAGTTTCCTTAAATCTTTTTTCTCTTGCTCAGTACGTGCTTCGATCTTCTTACCATTTTTAGTAGGATATTCTAAATCAATTAAATCTCTAATTACTCCTTGTAAAAGATTTAACTTGTCCGGATCAGCTGCTTGAAGCAGTTTGCTATTTAAGCATATTTTTCCTGTATCCAAAGACTCAACCGTTGGCGTCAATATTTCCTTTACTACTGCTTGTTCTACTCCTCTTCTCCATCGATACAGCAGTATTAAACTGTTTGCGCGCTCTTGGTAGTCTCCTTCCCTGAGTTCTTCAATGATACTTTCGACAATTTGCTCCAACTCATTCCTAGGATCTGAAGTAGTATCTGAAGAGTTATTATCCTCTGAAAAACTTTGACCCCTCTCTTCCCTAAAACCCTTTAGAGCATTTTCAATTTTTTCAAAAGGGTCTCTTAGTTCTTGAGCTTTTTGTGAAATAAACTGACTGATGTCTTGCCGAATTCTGGCAATATTATCAGATTCTTTTTGGTAGTCTTCTTCTTTACTATTAATGAAAGCAGAAGTGCTTTGTATAGCCCACTCTGCTACTGCATTAGCTGCTTTAGCTTTAAACCGGTCTACAATTTGTGGAATAACTAATTGTGGAAAGTTTTCATCGATATGCTCTTTCAGGTATTTGTGAAATTCGTCTGCGTAAGATACTTCCCAAACAGCGTCTGAAACACGTTTACGTCCTTGTGAATCCCACTTCTTTGCCAGTCCAGGTAAATCTTCTAGGATATCTTCTGGAATTAAAAAATTAAAGCGCTTGTTTATTTTTTCAGATGCTTGAGTACTTTTTTGCTCATTATGACTCTTCATTTTAACCGACAATAGAGCTGGCAATGCACTCATTTTTATTACTTGTAAAGCACTAATATCTTCTTGATATTCTTCTAGCTCCTTGGTTAACTTTTGTTTGATATCGTGAACAGTTCTTTTGAAAAAAAATCTTTCACTATCCGGCCAATCTTTGTCATCCCGAAACACATCAATTCGATTCAGAACAAAAAGCATCCGGGCTGGTGAGCCTCCTAGTTCTTTGACCTGATCAACGACTTCTTGGAGTAACTGACTAACAGTATCTTTATTGATTTCTGCACTATTATAGGTAACTATACATAAAGCTTCTTTACATTTTCTAATCACAGAGGCATTCCCTTCATCACCCACATGAGCTAAACCGGGAAGATCCATGATTCGCACTTTGGTTTTTTCAGGCAAATCAAGCAGGTTAGGATCGGCTACAAGGCGGAAAGGGTAATATATCGTTGCTTGTGGACAAGCAACACTGGTTTTTTCGTCTCGATTAGCTTGAAGATAGGACTTCATGACTTGGTCTAAACGGTCATAAATGTCTTCGTCGGTAAGATTGCGCCATTCTCCACATTCCCAAAGTGCCCCTGGGGTCTGATCAATTTTCAGAGATTTCGTTTCACTGTATTCTACAATCACAACCCCTGCACTCATTTCTTGTACGGCAACTGGGAGAATTTCGGTGCCACACAAGAAGTTGACCAGGGTACTTTTACCACTGCTAGTTGTCCCGGTTGTCGCTAAGGTAAGAACCGGTTCACTAAGTTCTTTAACTAATTCACGTACCGCCACCTGGAATTGGCTGTTTAACTCTTCGAGTTCACTGTAGTATTCTGCGGGTAGCTGTTCACGAATCTGCTCCTGAAAACTACTCCATTCCTGGTAAACATTCCCGATTGATTCTTCAACAGCTTCAAACGTCTTTTTGATGTTGTTTCTCATTATGTTAAAAGCCTTTAGTGTTGAGTTGGAACGATGGTAGAGCACCCTAGAGGTCGTATTTATTTTTCCTTAAGCCTTTAGTCAACTTTTAAATACCTCTTTCTATAAAGAATAGCTTGCATAACACAAAACCGTCAAAGTAACTGGCAAATTGAAATATTTCTTAATCTAGGCAAGGAGAATGAAAAAATTACCAGTGGATTATTGCTGAAGATCGAGTATAGAGTTTATAAATGAGATGTAAATATAGAATGTCATTTTTTCTTGTTAAACAAAACTTTACCCAGGCGTAACCTCTATCATGAGGGGTTACGCCTGGGTTTCTTTTGCATGAATGCCTATTGCCTTTTGCCTATTGCCTCTTGCCTTTTTAAGCAATACCTATGTTTACAACCGACATCCAAACCTGCTGATTATGTTTGTGATGGACTGGTAGTTTCAGAGTCTAAGGGAGTATCTGAAGTGGATTTCTTGGTAACCCAAGCGGTAATAATATGAGAAAGTAGTCCGATGGGTCCGGCAAATAAGCACAGAATTAGGGAGTGAATAGTCCAAATCCCAGCCTGTTGCCCTTGCCAATAAATCCAACGCCCTACAAACAAGTCCAAAACTAGGAAGTGTATCCAGCCAGTAGCAGCAACGGTTTCGTCACTAAAGAAACGGGCAATATCGGCTAACTGAGGACTTGATAAGGCTTGGGCAGATTCTGGTGTAATGCTATTAATGAATAGGTAAATATATAAACCTGCTAGAACAACGAAGGGAAGATAGGATTCCATTACTCGCTTGGTAATGCCCCAATTTGGCAATAAAATCATCAGGAGCCAAAAGGGCAAAACGAAGATATTGGCAATATTAAACAGTTGAGCGATAACCATATTTCTGAGTTTAAGATTTCAACTATTTAATATAGCAATTATAAATTGGGTGAAGTTTTTATGGGTTTTAGGGAGCAAGGAGCAGGGAGCAGGGAATAGGGAGTAGCGGATAATCGGAACAGGGAAAAAATCTTGTGTACCTCATAGGTATGATAACTGCTATCAGTGTTCCCCAGAGCATTGGAGATGATGCGCGAACGTCGAATCGCATTAATCTGTTGTGTTAACAAAACTCGCGGAATTCCCCACCGTGAAAGACGGTGGGGATGGATAGCGAGACGATAGCTTATATTGAAAAGCCTAAGACTTGATGTATTAATGCAAAATACATATAATATTAACAGAGGTCGATAACAGAGGTAAACGCAGTGAAACATAAAGCCGTCAAAGTCAGGATTTATCCCACTCAAGAGCAAATTCAGATCCTTGCTCAACATTTTGGGTGTGCTCGTTGGTGGTGGAATTACGCGCTGAATCAGTGCATAGAAACTTACAAGGAAACTGGCAAAGGGCTAAAACAATCTGCGCTTAACTCTATGCTTCCAAAGCTCAAAAAGGAAAAAGAGACTGAATGGCTAAAAGACTGTTACTCTCAGGTTTTACAATCTGTGAGTCTTAACCTTAGTCGCGCATATCAAAACTTTTTTGAGGGCAGAGCCAAATATCCTAGATTCAAGTCATATCATCATCGCCAGTCAATTCAGTACCCTCAAAAAGTCAAACTAGTGGGCGATTGTCTTAAATTTCCTGGAAAGCTAGGGGTTGTAAAGGCAGTAATTCATCGCCCACTGGACGGGGATATCAAGACTGTTACAGTCAGTAAGACTCCCTCTGGAAAATACTACGCCTCTGTGCTAATGGAATATGATTCTAGTAGCTCAAAGGTATCCAAAGATGGGAAAGTGATTGGCATTGATCTGGGTATCAAGGATTTTGCGATTACCTACGACGGCGAAAAGACCTCTAAATTTGGGAATCCTAAGCATCTAGCCAAGTACGAAAAGAAACTAGCGAAAAAGCAGCGTATCGCCGCCCGAAAGAAAAAAGGTAGTAACAGACGCAAAAAGGCCAGAAAAATTGTAGCTAAGGTATACGAACGGATTGGAAATGTCCGCCAAGACTATCTACATAAGCTATCCAGAAAGATAGTTGACAACAATCAAGTAGTGGTAGTCGAAAATCTAAACGTCAAGGGCATGGTTCGTAACCATAAATTAGCTAAAGCAATATCTGATCTAGGTTGGGGAACCTTTGTTAATTTCCTTTCTTATAAGTGCGAAAAAGAAGGAAAGGTATTGGTGGAGATAAACCGGTGGTTCCCCAGTTCTAAGACCTGCTCTAATTGTCATTACCAAATCAAAGAGCTGTCACTTGATGTAAGAACTTGGACTTGTCCGAGTTGCGGAACTCATCACGACAGAGATGGTAATGCAGCAAAAAATATTAGAGCAGAAGGGATCAGAATGCTATCCTCCTCTGGGACGGGGGAGGTCAACGCCATTGGAGAAGAAGTAAGACCAAGACGTGGACGTCCGTCCAAGTTAAGGCATTCTTCCGTGAAACTGGAAGCCCCAACCTCTACTTTCGCGTAGCGTGGCCATAGGCCAAGTAGGTTGGGGTAGTTCACTCTGTTATGCTAATCTGTTCTGGTTCATTTTCCAGAGTTAGATCTTGGTTAGACCAAGAACCTTGCCATTGCTAGTCCCAAACCCGATCACTGGCGAGATTTTACTCTTAGGTAGATCCTGGGGATAATTTTGAACAAATTCCACAAGACCTGTGGAATTTACGGTATAACAATTCAACGGTAAAGGTTCAATAAATTATAATAAATCCGATGATTAACAACCAAGACGGCTTTCTAGCCACTACACTACAGCAACGGCGTCAAAAGCTGGCTCAGCTGGTGGATTTTCCGGTAATGCTCTGGTCTGGACATCCTAGTCCTCGGAATTTCCGAGCCAATTCATTCCCGTTTCGGGCTAGCAGTCACTTCTTATATTTTGCTGGTTTACCCCTAACTAAAGCGGTAATTGGCCTCAATGATGGCAAACTGGATTTATTCATGGATAAGCCAGCCCCTGGTAGTGCGTTGTGGCACGGAGAAGTGCCTTCACCTGAGGAAATTGCTGAGAGGATTGGGGCTGATCGGGTTTTTTCCCTTTCAGAATTGCGTTCCCATTCTCAAGGAGCAGCAACCATTGCTGTTCAAAATCCCACGACTTACTCCCAACAAGGGGAAGTATTAGGTCGTGCTGTGGGACCCGCTGATGCTCCAGAAGGGCTTGACTTGGATTTAGCAAAAGCCATTATATCCCTAAGGTTATACCATGACGAAGGGGCATTATCGGAATTGCGCCAAGCCGCTGAGGTTTCGATAGCTGCTCATAAAGCGGGAATGGCAGCTACTCCCAAGGCTAAACGGGAAGCGGACGTGCGGGGGGCGATGGAAGGGGTAATTATTGCCAATAATATGACCCGTGCTTACACAAGTATTGTTACCGTTCATGGGGAAGTGCTCCACAATGGTGAGTATCACCATTCCCTGCAACCGGGAGAGTTACTGTTGGCGGATGTAGGAGCAGAAACCCCTATGGGTTGGGCGGCGGATATTACCCGCACTTGGCCGGTGAGTGGTAAATTTTCCCCTACTCAGCGGGATATATATAATGTAGTCAAAGAAGCCCATGATTTCTGTATCAAGAATCTTTACCCTGGGGTGGAATATCGAGAGATTCATATGACAGCAGCAGGGGTGATGGCTGAGGGATTGATAGATTTGGGAATTCTGCGAGGAGACATCTCGGATTTAGTAGAAATGGATGCCCATGCTTTATTCTTTCCCCATGGTGTTGGTCATGTGCTGGGATTGGATGTCCATGATATGGAAGATTTAGGGGATTTGGCAGGCTATGCACCAGGACGGGAAAGAAGCGATCGCTTTGGCTTGGGCTTCCTGCGACTAGACCGACTGTTGGAACCAGGGATGTTGGTGACCATTGAACCAGGATTTTATCAAGTTCCAGGAATTTTGAATGACCCAGAGCGACGCTCAACCTACAAAGATATGGTGGATTGGGATAGATTGGCACAATTTGATGATGTGCGCGGGATTCGGATTGAAGATGATGTGTTGATTACCGAGACAGGAGCAGAGGTATTGACCGCTGGGTTACCGACTGATCTAGAGGCAGTTGAGGATTTGGTTAGGGGATAATCAGTTTTCGGGTGTGGGGGAACAGGTGAATGGTGCTGATAGTGGGTGGCTGGTATATCAGTCGAGCCTCTGAACCTCACCGTTGAACCTCTGAAGCTCTCGCTTGAGTCTTTGAATATCAACGTTGAGTATCTGAACCTCTCGCTTGAGTCTTTGAATATCAACGTTGAGTATCTGAACCTCTCGCTTGTGTGTCTGAATATCAACGTTGAGTGTCTGAATATCAACGTTGAGTGTCTGAATATCAACGTTGAGCCTCTGAACCTCACCGTTGAGCCTCTGAACCTCACCGTTGAGCCTCTGAACCTCAACCTTCCCTACTCCCTACTCCCTACTCCCTACTCCCTAACATCCACAACTTGTGCCCTTCACCCAATTAAGAACTGCTATAGAATAACTAAAGACCAATGACCAATGACCAATACTAATGAACACATTGCGTCGGTGCTTAATCTTAGGTCTAGCCACCCTACTCACAATATTAGGAGTGATTAGCTGCCAATCTCACTCCCAAAGCCAATCAGCAACATCCGGTAACCTCACCCTAGAAACAGCAGGATTAACCCTAGAAGAATTAGGTTCTGGAATTTACGGATTAATCGCTAGTACAGACTTTCCCGCCCAAGACCCTAACGCAGCAATTTGTAATGCTGGGATTGTAATTGGTAGCGATGGAGTATTAGTAATTGATCCATTTCAGAATGAAGCACTAGCTAACTTACTCTTCTCAACTGTTGAAGACTTAACCGATAAACCGATCAAGTACGTTCTCAACAGCCATTATCACTTTGACCACACTGGTGGTAATGCTGCTGCCGAAGCTAAAGGTATCCCGATCATTGGGCGGGGACCAATTCGAGAATTCATGGAAGATCGTAACAAAGAATACGACCCCAATCCTACTCCACCCAACGTAGTTGTTAATAGTGACAGTAAGATTTGGTTAGGCGATCGCGCCGTAGAAATTGAAGAAGTAGAAGGTCATTCTGGGGGAACAGATATTGTGGCCTACGTTCCCGATGCCAAAATTATGTTTACCGGTGATATCTTGTTCAATCAGCGATTTCCCTACACTGGGGATGGCAATATTCGCAAATGGCAGAATACTTTATCTGAGCTAAGGGCAAACTATCCCAATGCTCGTGTATTACCTGGCCATGGTCCGATTACCGATAGCAGTGGCTTAGACACCTTAAAGACTTACTTAGAGCAACTGGAACAATTGGCATTAACTTGGAAAGAAAAGTCTCTGACTCAAGAACAAGTGCTTACCAACTATTCCCAAATCCCTGCTGCTTATAAGACTTATAAATTTCAAGGATTATATCAAGATAATCTTGAAACAGCTTATAAGCAAATTACCGCTGATCGTTGAGGGTTTTAGGGTAAAAGTTGCTGAATTATTTGAGGATAATTGAGGATATCATAATAAGGTAAGCTATCAGCTATCAGCCATCAGCTATCAGCTATCAGCTATCAGCTATCAGCCATCAGCTATCAGCTTATGGGTTAGGTCACAGGCTGGAAGCCTGTGCCACGCTAGAAGCCTGTGCCACATTACCTGAATTTTGAATAAAATAAGCTGACTACTGACTGCTGACTGCTGACTGCTGACTGCTGACTACTGACTGCTAACTGCTGACACAATAACAAAGCCTATCATGCTATTATGACTAATCAAGAAGAAGACCCATTAAAAAGCAAGCTAGAGAAAAACTTACAAGATTCCCAATGGCTACAGAAATTTAAACAACTGAGTCAAGGACTAAGCCAAATTAAGACAGAAATTCCTCTAACCCAACTCTGTAAGCTAGAGTGGGTTACTGCTACTGAAAGTTTAATCATTCACTGTCCAAATATAGAAGTCAGGGATGGATTGTGTAAGCTTTCATCCCAGATTGCCCAAATCACTATTGGCGCAAAATGCTTTATTATTAGACATGCTGACTATGAAGACGTTACTATTAAGCCAGTGTAATTATTTGTTTTAATGCTAATAGCTATTAGCTTAAGCTAATAGCTATTACGCTACGTGCACGCTACGCGCACAGCTTCAGTCTATCCTTCATATCCTTAGCAGCTACCGCGTAGCCTCCGTCTGCACCATCCACAAAATGTATTTGGCGTCCATGGTGCTCAAATACCAGACAGGTCATCAGTGCTCGGTCTGAAATATGCAGACCATACACTAACTTACCTTGTTGATAATTCTTTTCTAAATAGTCTGTTAATTGTTTTCGTTGTGCTTCATTGCCAGCAATCACCATGCGTAACATATCATCAAACTTTCTGTAATCCGTTGCTGCGATGGGCTTTGGCGCGGCTGAGGCCAAAGGCCTCCGCTGCGCGAACGGCTTTGCCGAAACGCCCATCGCCTTTCCTTTAGAGTCTCCCCAGTTTCCATCTGGAAATTTCACCTTCAACGTCATCAACAACCAGTCCAAGATATTTTTAAACCAGATTTTTAAAAAATAGAGCATCCTATGGCTCAGCTTACTCGACTGAGAACAAAACCAATTTTTAGCCCTTATTTTTGGGCGATTAACCTCTAGCTTAAAAGAGTTATTATCAACTGGATTTAAAACCTCTTCACTTCCATAAATAGTGTCAATTTTTTCAAGGAGTTCTCGATAAGTTAAATTAGCTAAATCTCCTTGATTAGACGTTGCTTTTACAATCAAGCTGATCGTTTCACCATATTTACTAGGAATGTCTTGCCAGGGACACTCCAAATTAGAAAAATCAGCTTTAGCATTATTACTAAGGTGTTGGTAAAGATAGAGGTTACTCGTATTTGGATGTTTAATCAATTCAGTAGCATAACTCAAACCATCTCCATTAAATATAGCCTGATAAGAGTTGTCAGATACCTTGAGCTTTGCTACTTTAACATCATAATCATTAACTCTTATTGCAGACATAGGTACTGCACCCACCCGCAATTCCATCCCAAATTCTTCCCTGGCTAGTTGACTAGTGGCTAACAACGCTTGCCCTGCAGGGCAAAACAGAGAAGGAGGAATCAACAGAGTTGCTCCATCTCCCCCAAACACAAAAGGAATGTCTAAATTACCTGCTATATTTAAAACAGCGGCAATAGAGGAGGCTCCTAATAGGTTAACCTCTTTGTATAATCCTGATTCAATAGCTTGAGTCGAACCCATAATATCGGTAATTACCACATACCAATCCCTGGGAACCGATTTAAACTTTCGAGAGTCAGTAATATCAATGAAGTTTTCTAAAAGAGGTAAATTAGCATAAAAAAAGTCTGTAGTCATGGTTTAATATATGGAAATAACAAACTTTTTACTAGTGTGAGAACACCCTAAAAGGGAGTTAGATAAAACCAGCATAACTGCTAAACCCTAGCAACCGTCAAGTGTCAAAAATTAAAAATAAGATATCTACTAAACTAATAAAGTTAACTATTGATTGTATTAACGATTTGTGTCTGAAAACAAACAAAACACTCGTTCCCTAGCTGGCATTGCCGGGATTGTCGCAGTAGCCACCATTATTAGTAAAATATTTGGCTTAGTCCGCCAACAAGCCATGGCAGCAGCCTTTGGAGTTGGTCCGGTTATCAACGCCTACAGCTATGCTTACGTTATCCCCGGTTTTTTATTAATCCTCCTCGGTGGCATTAACGGACCATTTCATAGCGCCTTAGTTAGTGTTCTCGCTAAACGAGATAAATCAGAAGCCCCACGGCTGGTGGAAACAGTAACTACCTTAGTTGCTTGCATCCTTTTACTAGTAACCATTGGTCTAGTGCTATTTGCTCCAGTCTTCATTGATGTTCTAGCACCAGGGTTTCAGGATACTCCAGAAGGGTTACAAGTAAGAGCGATCGCAATCCGGCAATTACAGATTATGGCACCCATGGCAGTGCTAGCCGGATTAATTGGCATTGGCTTTGGTACCCTCAATGCTAGCGATCAATACTGGCTACCAGCCGTCAGTCCCTTATTTTCCAGCATCACCGTCATTGTTGGCTTAGGAATATTAGCCCTACAGTTGGGCAAAGAAATTAGTAATCCCGATTTTGCCATGGTCGGTGGGATTGTCTTAGCTGGGGGTACCCTTGCTGGAGCAACTCTTCAATGGGTAGTGCAGCAAATTGCTCAGTGGCGCAGTGGCCTAGGTAAAATACGCCTACGATTTAACTGGGGTATCCCTGGAGTCAAAGACGTGATGCAAGTCATGGCTCCGGCCACCTTTTCCTCTGGGATGCTACATATTAATGTCTACACCGACTTATTCTTTGCTTCCTTTCTGCCCCAAGCCGATGCTGCTGCTGCTAGCTTAAACTATGCCAATCTTTTAGTAAATACGCCTCTAGGCATTATTTCTAATGTCATTCTAGTTCCCCTACTGCCGGTATTTTCCCGACTAGCTGCTCCCGAAAATTGGCCAGAACTCAAACAACGGATTCGCCAGGGAATTCTGCTCACTGCCTTGACAATGTTACCTTTAAGTGCATTGATGGTGACCTTAGCCATGCCCATCGTGCAGGTAGTCTATCAGCGTCAAGCCTTTGATGCCAATGCCTCTCGGTTAGTAGCATCAGTGCTCATGGCTTATGGTATGGGCATGTTTGTCTACTTGGGACGGGATGTGCTAGTGCGGGTATTTTATGGTTTAGGAGATGGACAGACACCCTTTCGTCTGAGTGTGATTAATATTATTCTCAATGCTGTACTAGATTATTTTCTAATCGATACCTTTGGCACACCCGGTATTGTATTTGCAACCATTGGTGTGAATGCCTTTTCCATGGTCGTGCTGTTATGGCTATTAAACCGCAGGCTAAATGGCTTACCTTGGCAAGAGTGGATTTTGCCAATTCTAGGTTTAGCTGTCAGTAGTGTAATAGCTGGTGCCGTAAGTTGGGGAGTCAGTTGGGGGTGTGAGCAACTATTAGAAACCAGTATTATTTGGGTGCAGTTGCTGCAATTGAGTTTAGCTGGATTGGTAGGCTTAGGCGTATTTGGTTTATTAGCAACTCAGTTGAAGTTACCAGAAGTCGATATGTTTGTAGCTCGTGTCCGGCAGAAGTTGGGTCGTTGAAAGTTTTAAATCTTGTTTAGGTCTTCAGCTGAGAAAGGCAGACTCAAAATACTATTCTGAAAATATGTCAGCTATCAGCTATCAGCTATCAGCTATCAGCTTATGGGTTACTTCACAGCATCAAAGGGTCACAGCGTCGTTCGCACAGCGTGGCCAAACGCGCCCCGCGTGGCCAAAGGCCAAGGCCAAAGTCTGTGCCACTCTACTTCAGGTGCTTTTGACTAAGGGCACCTAAGCGGTCTCCCCCACTCGCGCTTTGCATGGCTGACAACAGGTAAGCATTCGAATAATGCTGAGTTATCGAAAGCTGTTCGCACCTCAAGCAGCCTGGCCCAAAGGCCAAGGGTGAGCCTTTAGATCACGGCTGACAGCGAACGGCTGTTGGCGTAGCCTGCGCGAGCGCGCATATGCTTACCTTTGCACAAGCTTTGTGTGCTCATGTTGTACATGGGATAGATTATTCTTCTCTGATTCCTTGTTATCCTACCGTAATCTTTACCTTTTACCTACATTAATTTACCTACATTAATTTATACATACTTTAGTTAACAAAGATGCGATGAAATATCAGCAATTACGAGCAAGTATAATAATGTAAATAATAAAAAAATTGCTTGAATGTGGTTTTAAACTATTCGACCATAATCTAATTTAATTAAGCAATCACATTCTTCAAAATAACGGTCATCATGAGTAACAGCAATTACTGTTTTACCTCTACTTTTTAATTCAGGTAAAAGTTTTGTATAGAATACTTTTTTAAATACAGGATCTTGATCTGACGCCCATTCGTCAAATACATAAATAGGACGATCTTCTAAATAAGCAGTGAGTAATGCCAATCTTTTTCGCTGTCCCTGAGAAAGGTTGGTTGTTGATAAAAATCCCTGTTTTACGGTGACTTTGCTATCTAGCTCTAGTAATTTAAGATAGTTTTGTATTTCTGCTTGGCCGCTGAGGTCTATCCCTAACAAGCGCTCAAACAAATAAAAATCATAAAATATTACTGAGAATTGCTGCCGATACCATTCACGATTATCATCCCTTACAGGAATACCATTAAATAAAATTGTTCCCCTATCAGGGGTATATAGACCAGTAATTAATTTAACTAAAGTAGATTTACCACTACCGTTACCTCCAACAATAAAGATAACTTTTCCAGGTTCAAACTTAAGGTTAATGTTATTTAAAGTAAATTGATGTTCTTCTTTTTCTCCTTGATAAGTATGGTTAATATTCACTAACTCAAGCTTTGTCCAATTAATATTGAAATCAGCACCTGTAGGAAAATAAGGTTCGACAACTGGTTTGGTTAAAGACAATCCCAAAGACTCGATTTTTTCTAGAGATATACTGGTTTTAGTAAGTTCTGGTAAGGTATTTAAAATGCCTCTTAACGGAGTGATGGCATATAAAAAAGTCAAAGTATAACTAGTCAAAACATTAGTAGGAATAAACATAATTTTAGTAACACCTAGCAACAGAATACCCAGGGGAATAAAAAATAAACCTAGCCCATAACCACCAGCGATCGCAAAAGCGGTCATCCCCTGGGTCCAGTGATGGCGAACCCTTGCTGCAGTTGCTTTTAGTTCTTCTTTAAAAAATATGTTGCGTCTTTGGCGGTGTAGTTTTAATTCTTTAATACCTTGAATAATAGACTGAAAATGTTGGAATAAAATATCTTGTTCGGCTCTAGCAGTCTTAAATCCATATCTCCCTAGATTGGCAATGTATTGATAACTAATAATTCCTAGAATAATTAGCATTAAAAACAAGATAAATACTGGTATAGATAGCCAGCATAGGTAAACTAAACAACCGATAATTAGTGAAATATTTACCCCCATTCCAGAGATAGCAATAGAAGAACCAGCAATCGTATTAACGTCTTCAGTAATCGCAGCTAATAATTTTGCTGCACCTAATCTTTCTAGTTGGTTTAAAGGACAGCTTAGAATACTTTGGGCTAACTCCAAACGCAGATTATAAATGACATCTTGAGAGAGTCGAGTTAGCAACATCCAAGATAGAGCCGATGCACTCATCAGCAATAAACACAATCCAATAAAGCTGATGATTATTCCTACTGAGACTTGATTTATGTTTTGTAAAATATAATTTATTAGTGCAATTAAACCTGCATTACTGGCTCCTGCAAATATGCTAGCGATCGTAGCGATAATAAACAGCTTTCCCGATTTTTGAAACAGAAGACGGATAATTTTCATAGATTATGCTATTTACTAGGTATTAAATGATTTCAATTAGACTAGTGATGGCAGCAAAACAATTCTTATCAAATAAACATGATACAAATACATTTTTTGAATTTATAGCTAATTCCAGATTATTTATTTTGTATCTTTATCATAGCCAACTCATGTTGATTAGAATTTAAATTGATTAGATAAACAGAAGCAAATATCAAAATAATCTGGTGTCTTTATTGGATTGCCCACTACAGAAAAATTGAAGTTGCGAACAATACGAAGAGACTCAGGAGTAGTCGGACGGGTAAATAGAAATGTACTTTCATTAAGAGGCGACTTGACTCGATTCAGGATATCATTAAGTATAATTTTTCGTATACGATAATTTTTTTCAACCCATAGAAACCCAAGATATAGCGTTTCTAGGACTCATGAGGTACACAGAATTTTTGACTATTGGCTCTTGCCTTCCCGTCCTGGGAGTGGTTAGGGGTGGGTTCCTCTTAACTGCTCCCTGCTCCCTGCTCCCTCCCAGATATTTGTACCTCACAAGTCGTAGAATTGCTATATCATTGTTTTATCAATAAAAGTATGTAGAACATTTTTATAGTTTTGAGATAAATTTTCAATCGTTGAACGACGATAGTAATCATTATTGCTCTCCCAGCGTAATTGTAATTTGCCCTTCATTATTAATATATTTAATTTAATAAATTTTCTATTTGGCTTAAGTGCTCTGTCGCTGATTTTAATGAATTCTTCAGATACTCTAAACAAACTAGAGTTGGAAGGAGATGGATTATATTGACCTTCAAAATTAAAATACACTTCAGGATCGGCAGAAAGAGATTGCAATTTTTCAATAAAATCAGTATTTTTGCACATATTTATTAAGACAGAGTATCCAAGACCATAATTAGGAATGAGTTCGAGCTGTTCTCTAATTCTATGAAACATATTTTCTATTGATTGAGTAGCTTCTATATCTAGTAGTATCGGAAACCATTGAGTCAACCAGCCTACTGTACGAGAAAGATTCACATCTTCAAATTTTGAATCTCTTCCATGACTTAAAATTCTAACCAGTAAATTATATTTGCCAGTCCACTTCATGAATGTTAGTACTAAAGCAGTTAGAAATATATGAGTTAGTCGAGTATGAAACTTTAATGTAACCTTCTGTAGTAAAATTCGAGTTTCTTCAATATTCAATGAAGCTACTACTGGTTGAATCCACGTGTCAGGCTGATTATCTTGATCTTTAAAGTTATCTATTGGTAATCGATAATCATACTTTCGACACATTTCTAGCCAATACATACTTTCTTGCTGAATATCTTCTGAGTGGGCATACTCAGATAATCGTTCAGCCCAAAACTTAACAGATGTCGATTTAGGTGGAAGCTGAATTAGCTCTCCAGAGATAAGTTGTTTATAAACTATAGAAAGATCCTCAAATAAAATATTCAAAGATACAAAATCGTAAACTAAGTGATGAATTATAATTAATAGTTTATTATTTTGAGTTTCTCCAAGTTTAAAAAGAATAAATTTGGCTAGGGGACCATCAGAAAGATTTATAGACTTTTTAATTTTAGCTGCTTGTCTGTTAATTTCTTGTTTCTGTTCTTCTTGAGAGAATTCTGAAAGATCAAAATGATGAAATACGATATTTTCTTCAGTCTCGACATGTTGCTGTTGCCAACCTTCAGGTGTTTTAATAAATCTTGAGCGTAGAGCATCATGATATATAAACAAATGATGAATAGCTTTCTCCAATAGATGTGGATTTAGCTCTAGGGAAGATTCAAGTATAAATCCATTAAGGTATATCAGATTATGATGAGTAGTATTAATTGCCAACATATTTTTTTGGGCAGGTAGAAGGGGCACCACTCCGCTTATTTGAATTTGTTGAGCTTTTACAACTTCAGTAGTATTAACCACTGATGCTAATTCTTCAATGGTCTGATGTTGAAATATTTGTTTCAGTTGAAGCACCTGATCTTGTTGTTTCGCTCTATTTACAACTTGAATAGCCAAAAGTGAATCTCCACCAAGCTCAAAGAAGTTATCATGTACTCCTACTTTTTGAAGTCCAAGCAATTCTTGCCAAATTTCAACCAAAATTTGTTCTACAGTATTTCGTGGTGCAACGTATTCTTGTTCCCGTATCATTAATCCATCTGGTGCTGGCAGAGCTTTACGATCTACCTTTCCATTTGGTGTTAATGGGAGGCTGTCTAACAGAATAAAGGCAGAAGGCACCATATACGATGGCAGCTTTTGCTTGATAAATTCACGCAGTTGAATCACCGAGAGAGATTTATCTTCAGTAACGACATAGGCAACTAAGCGTCGATTCTGACCATGACGCTCAGTAGCGATAACTACTGTCTGTTTAATGTGAGGGTGATTATTAAGGACAGATTCAATTTCTCCTAGTTCAACACGGAAGCCACGAATCTTTACTTGATTATCGATACGACCGAGAAACTCAATATTTCCATCGGGTAAGTAACGAGCGATATCTCCTGTTTTATAAAGCTGTTCTGATAAGGAATTATCGAAGGGGTTAGGAATAAATTTTTCTTGAGTTAGTTTGGGACCATTGAGGTAGCCTCTGGCTAAACCATCACCACCAATGTATATTTCGCCAGCCACACCGATAGGTACTAGTTGAAGATACTCATCTAAAATTAAAATTTTAGTGTTATTAATTGGTCTTCCAATCGGTGGTAGTAATTGGTGATAATTAGGAAGTTTTTCTAATACAAAGGCGGTAACTACATGAGTTTCTGTTGGTCCATAATGATTCTCCAACCTGCAATTAGGCAACTTGTCCAAAAATTCCGCGATAGCAGGAGTGATTTTCAACTGTTCTCCTGCGGTAATTAGTTCACGAAGGTTAAATGGGATTAATTTACTATTTCTTGCACTTTGAGCTAACTGTTCTAGGGCAACAAATGGTAAAAATAGTCTTTCTATTTCTTGTCGCACTAATAATTTTAATAATTCTGTTCCATCTCTTCGCACATCTTCAGGTATAATTACCAATACCCCACTCGAACATAAAGTAGATAGAATCTCTTGCAAAGAAACATCAAAGCTAATTGCTGAGAACTGTCCTGTTTTTGTGCCACATTTTGCTGAAGATTGTTGAAGTTGCCACAGTATAAGATTAACAAGAGGAGCATGATTCATGGCAATTCCTTTCGGAACGCCAGTAGAACCTGATGTATAGAGTACATAAGCTAAATTATTTGAATAAACTTTCGTTTCTAGATTATTATTTTCATATTGTTTAATTACCTGTTCATCAGTATCCAAACAAACTATTTCTGCTTGATGTTCGGGCAAAGATTCCAGCAATGAACTCTGAGTTATCAATACCTCAACATTGGAATCACTTAACATATGACTCAATCGTGATAAAGGATAATTCTGGTCAAGGGGAACATAAGCTCCACCAGATTTTAGTATTGCCAAAAGTCCTACCACCATCTCTAATGAACGTTCGAGACAGATACCTACCAATACCTCTTCTCTTACTCCCAAATTTTGCAGGTGATGTGCGAGTTGATTTGCTTTCTGATTTAATTGTTGGTAAGTTAACTGCTGATCTTCAAATACGACTGCTAGATCATTAGGGGTCTGTTCTACTTGAGATTCAAATAAGTGATGGATACATTTATCTCTTGGGTATTCAACTGCTGTATCATTCCATTCAGTCAATAGTTGATGGCATTCTGCTGTACTCAATATTGGTATTTCACTAACTGCTTGTTGCGGATTCTCGACTATTGCCTCTAACACGTTTTGGTAATGAGCGGTCATGCGCTCAATCGTTGCCCTATGGAATAGGTCAGTATTGTACTTGAAGATTCCCGATATATGTGAACTACCTTCGAGTATCTCTAAATCCAAATCGAATTGAGCTTCTTGATTAGTTACGGGAAATGCTCTAAGCTTCAATCCTCCCCAATCAGCCTCCTTTTCTTCATTACCAAACAACTCAGGGGTTTGAGTGTGTTGAGGTTGTTGTAAGGAAAAGAAAGCTTGGAAAATTGGTGAACGGCTGGCGTCTCTATGTGGCAGCAATTTTTCTACCAGCAGCAAAAATGGATAATCTTGGTGAACTATTGCTTGTTGTACTGTACAACTAATTTGCCTAAGAAAACTTTCAAAACTAGGATTATGAGCTAAATTTCCTCTAATTACCACTGAATTTACAAAATAACCGACAATTTTTCTAAATTGCTGCTGTAGTCTTCCTGATATCGGTGAACCTACCAAAATATCCTCTTGACCAGAATAGCGATATAAAAGGACTTCGAAAGCAGCCAGCAAAGTCATGAACAGTGTCGTATTCGAAGAGCTAACCAAGTTCTGGAGCTTTTCGCTTAATTGAGGAGATAAATAAAATTGATGACAAGCCCCATTATAGGTTTTTATTGGTGGTCTAGGCTTATCTGTCGGTAAATTTAATATTGGTAACTCGCCTTTTAATTGCTCAAGCCAAAATTTCTCTAGTTTTTTTCCTCTTGAGCTCTCTAAGATTTTATTCTGATAGTCAACGAAATCAGAGTATCTATACTCTAAATTAGGCAGTAGTGTTGGGGTACTATTTTTCTCGGCTTGATAGAGTTGACCTAACTCAGAAACAAGAATATTTAAAGACCAGCCATCCGCAGCGATATGATGTATGGTCAGCAGTAATATATGTTCTTTTTCAGAACGAGTAAATAATCTTACTCGCATTACTGGTTCGTGTTCTAGGTCAAAAGGACGTTGGGATTCTTGGTATACAGAGGACTTTAATTCTGCTTCATTTTGGCCAGAAGCATCTATCAACTTAAAGTCAACTGATAAATTGTTATGTAGCTGCTGAATTGGTTCTTCTCCACACTTGGGAAAAGTACTGCGCAGAGAAGGATGACGATTGTAGAGTTTTTGCCAAGCTAAACGTAAAACTTCTATATCTAAATTATCACAAATACGAGTCGCAAAAACTATATTATAAGCAGAACTCATTGGGTCTAATTGCCATAAAAACCACAAAGATTTCTGGCCACTAGATAAGGGTAGAACGTTGAAAAAATCTGGACTATCTCTTAGTAGTTTAATAATGTCTGTTTTATTTTCCTTGAGTTTATTTAGTATTTTTGAATTAGCTTCATTTGGTGCATCATAATGGATTTTTTCTTCACTAATCCAAAATTTCCAGCCTTTGATAATTAGCTCTTGTAAAAAGTAAATTAAATCCATCTTCATCATAGTTTTTTTGTAGAATTATATTTCAGTCAATGGTTGGGGTAAATTATTAGCTATGAGGTTGTTTGAATACGTAAACAAATGGACAGCAACATTGGACTCTAGATAATCTAGGACAGTATTAATTTCTGATCTAGAAAAGGTATCAATAGGACCCAAGCAACCTTTTTCATTAAAGTGTTTAACTTGTTCTTGATTTAGAGCAATGGCAGAATTTATTTGAAAAATATTGGGACATTCTCGTAATAACCAAATGATTTGAGATTTGTGTTGTTTTAATTGATTCAATATCTTGTTGACTGATATTCAGGTGCGTCATAACGTAACTTACCTTCCTCTATCCAAAATTTTCAATCCTTAATTGTCAGACTTTTCAATAACTCTTTTAAATTCATATAGCAGTTCTCATAGTCATGAGGCACAGTAACAGCAGTGAGTAAACCAATTACGAATATCTTCTTTAGTGACTTTTAAGATAGCATCGGCAATCCCCTCTATTAAATCTTTGTAAGTTCTAGCTTGAATCTTTTTCAAGATTGCTTTGACTTTTGACCAAAAATTTTCGATGGGTGAAAACTCGGGAGAATAGGGAGGTAAATAAATCAGTTTAGCTCCCACTTGTTCAATTAATTCTCTAACCATTTCCCCTTCATGTATTCTAGCATTATCCATAATCACACAGGCATTATTCCATAAATTAGGGACTAATTTAGTAGCAATAAAGGCTTCAAAAGTTAATCGATTTACTGCTCCATATATACTACTATATGCTACGAGTTTTTCTAAAGACAAAGCTCCGATTAGTGAGATATTTTTTCCTCGCTTTAATGGTCTTTTACCTCTAGCTCTTTTACCTTT
>WTKN01000312.1 GCA_011524395.1 Moorena sp. SS36440bin_2 | reverse complement strand
GTCGGGAGTCGGGAGTCGGGAGTCGGGAGTCGGGAGTCGGGAGTCGGGAGTCGGGCGGGGGTAGGTAAACTACCCTGATCAGGTAGTTTACCTACCCCCTTAAAAATAGAAACTGAAACTAGACCAGTAGAAGTCAAGCTTAAGACATAATTTCTGCTCCGAGATCCGCTGCTCCCAGATTCCCAATTCCCGATTCCCGATTCCCGATTCCCAATTCCCGATTCCCGATTCCCTCTAAAGCAAAAACTATGTCCTAAACTATAGTTCCGTTGCTATCAAAAACGTTTCCTAATCTTCCCGCTGGAAGAAGCAAACCACATCCCGTATGTAAAAATCGTTATAGAGGTCACCAGCAGAGGGATTTGGTAAATCTACGGCTTCAACCTCCAGCTCATTATCCCCATCCTTGAGGATGCCAGCACCAATGTTAATGATTTGGGTAAACCAATGCTTCGGATTAGCTCCCTCGTAGGAGTAGATCTTCCCTACACTTTTACCATTGATTTTGACCTCTGCATCACTCTCGGTTGCTGTCAATCCTTTAACCATCAACATCAGGATGGCAGCGCCGCCCTTGTAGCGTCCCTCTGTGTTGAAAGTCTTTTTCCAGAGGCTAGCACCACCATCGCCAATTCTGCGATTGATATCTCCCTGGATCACCACAAAGTTACCGGTGACTAGTTTAGTAGACGCTGTTGCTTTCTGTTCCATAGCTTGTTGTCTTATTGTTTGTAATTATCAACTTCTATTAAGTTATACGCTAGTTGGTAAGCAATCAGCAATCAGCTATCAGCTTATGTGCTACGCACACGCGTGCGCGTTCAGCTATCAGTTACGGCGGTTTGCATAACTATCTCCCATCTCCCTATCTCCCTATCTCCCGACACTTCCCACTCTCTCCTTAATAATTATGGGTATTCAACCAGACTTGATATTAATTGGTGTGGGGTGTGGCAGCCAGAGCCGCACGGTTAACAAAAAGGCACCTATAAATGACTAGGTACCTTGAGCAGACCAAAAATTCTAAACTATCAACAACTATTGAAGGAATCAGAAACAGTTGTCCATGCTTGTCTCTTCGACTAACTGTTCCCTTACTTAATACATTAAAAGAATTAAATAGGTAATGCATTCACGTTTTCTGCTAACTTACTTGCCAAGTTGAGAAACAGCAACTGCACAATTACGCTATCACGATTGCTGAAAACTGCAAAGCTTGCTTCGAGGTTGTCTATCGGTGTGAACTTTCACTATCTGATTGACTGACAAATAGGCGTCGATGTCGGTTGAGTTGAAGTATGAAACCCAACCAAGACAACCGATTGCGTTAGGTGTCCTATCTCCACCCAACCTACGGGATGTCAAAAGCTTCCAAAACTTTGGTAAGCAAACTAGATCTAAGTTAACCCACCAAATTTTAATTTGTAACTTATTTTACAGTTTACGCCAAAATGCCCGGAAAGCGGCACTGTTAAAAAAAAGGCACCTATAAATCACTAGATGCCTTGAGCATACCAAAAATTATAAACTATCAACAAGTGTTGAACGAATCAGAAACAGTCGTCCATGCTTGTCTCCTCGACTAACTGTTCCCTTACTTAATACATTAAAAGAATTAAACAGGTAATGCATTCACGTTTTCTGCTAACTTACTTGCCAAGTTGAGAAACAGCAAATGCACAATTACGCTATCACGATTGCTGAAAACTGCAACACTTACTTCGAGCTTGTCTATCGGTGTGAACTTTCACCATGGTGGTAAGGATTCAGCTGTCAGCTGTTGGCGTAGCCTGCGCGTGGCGCATGAACTAAATGCTTACAGTTAATTTAGTTACAAACTGGCTTTTTCCATTCTATGTCTAAAATCTGCTGGATTCGCTCACTCTTTTGGCTGCCATCTTTTGACTTTCCAGATGCCTCGATTTTTGCTAAATCAGTTAAAAGATTTCGCATTAACTCTCTATGTCTAGCATCGTCACCACAAGCCAGAACTTCACCGAAGCCATCATACCAGAAACCTCTTTCAGCATAGATATCTGCCCGATCAACGGGGTTAGTCGCTGCAGCAAGGGCTATTTTTAAATCTGGTGACTCTTGAACGACATCGATATAGGCTTGGGCTACGATAGCACTCGATGGGTGATTGGGTTCACAGATAATGACCACTTGCCACAGATATCTCTGTCCCACGGATAAGCCTAGTTCATCCTGTGATAGTGAGTGAGTCATTATTCCTGGTTTGGTCTGCAATTCAATATTTTGTATGGGTTGGGGATACTCATTTACATCATCTGGATAAATCTGAAATTTCATTGTCAAGGATTCAGCCTCTGGTACAAACCAAGCAAAGGTTGGGTGAGTCGAAACAGTTTGTCCAATATGTTCCTGAGGAGCTAGTGTAGTTAACTTTGCTTTTCCATTCTTAGAACATCCTCCCCTTGTACCGCTAATAATTGTAGGTTGTTTGGGACGAGATGGTTCAGAAGGTGGTTTATAGTCGGCTAGGGCTACAGTTGCCATCCCTAAAAATAGACTAACCACAACAATAGTCAAGGGCTGATTCTCTAAGCAATGGTTGAGTAACTGAAATCTTATCTTCATTAACTTAGCTTCTAATTATGCCAAAATCATAAAATTCACAATTCAAAATTGCCATTAATAAATGATTAACAGCTAACAGCTAACAGCTAACAGCTAATAAAATTCACAATTCAAAATTACCATTAATAAATGATTAACAGCTAATCCCTAATCCCTAACACCTAATCCCTAACATCTAACACCTAATCCCTAATCCCTAACACCTAATCCCTAACACCTAATCCCTAACACCTAACACCTAACACCTAATATATAATGCCTATTTTAAAAACCAAAATCGACCTTTAGCAACAGACCAAGTGAGTTCACAAACTGTTCCTTTAGGAGACAAAAACGATCGCTTAAACCTTCCCCCTAGCTGTCGAGCTAGTGCTCTAGCTTGTTTAGTTCCGCGACCTCCTGAACGCTTATATTTGTTGGGGTGAGATGATGAGCTAATGCCCAATCCATTATCTTGAATCCGAATAATATTCATACCTTCGGTTTGGGTGCAGGTGACTTTCAGACGAGTTACTCCTTTGGCATATTTACCGACATTGCACAATGCTTCTTCCATAAATCGACACAATCCTCGCTTCTGTTCGATACTTAATGGCGGACTATCGATTGGGTCAAATGTTATAATTTTTACCTGAATGGTTTCAAAGCAAGGAAAGTTTAAGGCTAGGGTATTGCTATAAACTTCATAGAGAATCTCGTGAGTGGGTTGCTGCAAATCTAGGTCTAAATCAATCCCGATGTGGATACTGCTATCTTGGGTTAGGGTTTCTCGACGGACTGATTCATAAACTGCTCTGAGCTCTTGGTTTAACTGTTCTAGTTGAGAACGCAATTGCTCATCAGATAAATCCTGATCTTGAGTGCAGCTGAGTATCCTAGCTAAGGTTTGTAATGGTCCATTATGAATGATGTCAAAGGTATAATCAATCATATATTGGCGTTCATTAATGCGGGATTTTAAGGTTTGGTGGTATAGATAGAAGGCATTGATGCTGATAGCATTTACAGTTAAAACTAACCAAGCTGGTACTACAGGTATCCACCAACCCCAGATCAGCAGCAAATAACTTAGTCCCACCAAACTAATGCCCGCAACACTAACACTCAATAAATTTTGTACCGGTGTCTTAGTTAGTTTAGCGAGGCTGATACCCAGAAACCCCCAAACCATAATCCATATATATTCCCAGCTATCTGACCAAACCCTTAACAAGGGTCGTCCATCGAGAACATCACTAATGATTTGACTAACTGTATGAGCATGGACTTCTACACCAAACACTAGTCCAGGAGTAGAGCTAGGGATAGCAGAGACATTGACAAAATCTTTAACGCTATGGCTAGTGATACCAATCAGGATTATGCGATCGCGAATCCAGCTTGGATCGATGTTGCCAGTTTGGATATCGTTGAGGGATAGGATCCGAAAGGGTTTGCGAGCACTGCGAAAATTAATTAGGATCTGATTTCCCCCAGCATCGGCTCTGACATAACCTCCGGAATTGGGGCGAAAGCGAGTGAGTTCCGTAGTACCAAACTTCTTGGCTATTGGGTCATCAGTGCCATTGATTAGGGAAATTCCTTCTTTAGATAAATAAGCAATTGCAAGCCGTAATGCTAGAGAAAATTTATACTCTCCTTCGAGATTTGACGTTCCTAGTAAACTGCGCCTGATGTGTCCGTCAGGGTCAAGTATCACATCGGCAAAGCCAACTTGTTCGGGGGGTAAGGTGGGTGGTGGATTAATGGTATTGCCATCTTGGTCAGGTAAGGCTTTTTCAATGCCAATCACGGTTTTGATAGCCTGAAATGCTGAGACTAAGTCAGTGTAACCAGGCTCAACGGGTAAATCTCTGACGATGTCAAGACCAATAGCTCTAGGGTTATAGGTTGCTAGTTTTCTCAGCAGTGATGCTAAGTCTCGATCGGGTATGGGATAGGTACCTATGCGTTGGATGTCTTGTTCATTAATACCAACAATCAGAATTCTTTTATCAATAGATTCTTCAGGACGCCAACGGAGAAAACTATCGAGAGCAATCCATTCTAGACTTTGCAGGACACCAGTGAGGCGAAATAAGATTACTAGTCCGATCAGGACTAGTCCTGGAATAAATCCTACCCGCCAGTTTTGAATTTCCTCCTCAGTAAAACGTTTCATGTGTCAATCGATTATACCGACTTCTCTTGCCCGCTTCTCGGTTTTAATGCGAATATTGTCACCGGGTTTTGGATAAACCCCTAAAACGTCTTGAACTTTAGTCCAATAGTTACGCACCGTGCGCTCGGAGATTTGCATCCGCTGAGCAATGGTTCGATCCTGTAATCCTTCTTCAAAGGCTAAGGTTAGAAGTTCTAACCATTCGGATTTAATTTCCAAGCCATTTCGCATCCCTTTGGGGGTGTAAATCAAGCCCTGAAGTGCTAGCAGGGCGACAGAGGTAGGGGAAAGCTAGATGTAGCATAAGATACAGCCA
>WTKN01000242.1 GCA_011524395.1 Moorena sp. SS36440bin_2 | reverse complement strand
GTATTGTTCCACTCGACTAAAAGTTTCTGTAGTTCACCTTCTGTAATTACTGATAACTTAGAAATATCTTGATCGGGATCGGTAACAATCGCTGTTAGCAAAGTTTGGAAATTGCTAATCATGCGGTGAATTGTACTGTCTGCAAACAGATCACGGTTAAATTCCCATGCTTGCTCTAGATTATCTCTGCCATCGGTAATTGATAAAGTTAAATCAAACTGTGCACAACCACTTTCAACCTTGAACGGCGTTAATTCTAGATTTGGTAAACTCTCTTGATTAATGGGCGGATCTTGCAAAAATGCAAACATTACCTGAAATATAGGATTATAACTTAACGAACGTTCAGGATGTAATGCTTTTACTAGTTGCTCAAAGGGTAACTTATGATGTTTATAAGCTGGCAAAGAAATTTCCTGTATGTGTCTAAGTAATTGACGAAAAGTCAATCTTTTTTCCATCCGTACTCGTAAAGCTAAGGTATTGATAAAACAACCAATGAGCGTTTCAGTTTGGGAATGGTTACGGTTGGCTACAGGAGTTCCCAGAACAATATCATCTTGCCCACTATAGCGATAAAGCAATACACTAAAGGCCGCCAATAAAGTCATGAATAGTGTCACACCATTTTCCTGACTAAGCGTCCTTAATGCTTGAGTTAATTCAACATCAAGAGTGAAAAACTCAGTGCCCCCTCGCCCAGTTGGGATTGATGGGCGCTGATAATCTGTAGGAAGTTTCAGTAAAGGAGGTGCCTCTGCTAGTTGCTGTTGCCAATATTCTAAATGAGGTTTTAGCGCTGCTTCTGTGAAAGCTTCTTTTTCCCATACTGCAAAGTCAGCAAACTGAACGGAAAGCTGAGGCAAGGAAGCTGGTTCCCCCGAACAAAAATCACGATAGCAACTAGCAAATTCTCGAATAAAAATGCCGAGCGACCAGCCATCGGAGATAATATGATGCATGATCACTAACAAGATGTAAGAATCTGGTTCTAATTTAAAAAGAAAGATACGCAGCAGTGGTCCTTGACTTAAATCAAACGGCAGCTGAACTTTTTGAGTAATTAGTGTGCGGACGTAATTCTGTCGTTCGGATTGAGGAATTGATTTAATATCTATCTTTTCTACAGGTAAATTCCCTGATGGTGAGATAATTTGGACGCATTGGTCTTGCTTGTAAGCAAAGGTAGTGCGGATACTTTCATGTCGTTGAACAAGTGTATTTAAGCTATAGTCTAGTGCCTCTAAGTTTAAGTCTCCCTGAAGATGAACAGCATAATGTAGATTATAGGCAGGATTACCAGGATTAAGTTGATCTAAAACCCACAATTGTTCTTGAGCAAAGGAAAGAGGAAGAGATTGATGCCGATTAGCAGGAGCAATTACTGTTTTTGAATTTGAATGGGCTTCTTTAGATTGATGGCTTTGTAACCAATCCAATAGTGCAGCCTTGTGCTCAGTAAGAGTCTCTCGAATTTCTTTAGTTACAGCACCTTTTGGAGCACGAATTCGTAACTGCTCACCATCTTTGAATAGTTGAATATCTAATTTTGCTAGTTCTGATAACAATTTTTCCAGATTCATAAAATGATTTACTCTCAGTCAGTTTGTGGGTAGTTTGATAAATTTTGTAACGAAAAGTTAAATATAAAAAACAGATACTATATTAATTTAATTTATAAAACAATTTCCTCTATCTCTATATCCTCCCTTGGTCTTGATGTAGATGATATAACCTGAGCTGATATTAAGCTTTCTGAGACGATTTGAGCAATTTGTTGTAAAGTGGAGCCATCAATCAACGTTTCAACAGGAATATCTAACCCTAATTCATCCCGGATACGATTTTTCAGTTCAAGTGCCATCAATGAATCTAATCCCAATTCCAGTAATGATTGTTTGGAGCTAGGTAGGGGAGCAGTTCCCCATTGCAAAATCTGGGTAACTTGGCTGATCAGGTAGTCCAAAGAGATTTGCTTCCTCTCATCCACTGCAGCTGTTTTCAAAGATAAAATCAAATCTTCCCGATCCTTTTCTTGAGCCGAGTTGGTCGATTGATATTGGTCTACTAACTGTTTCAACAGCGGTGATTGAGCAAAAGTTTTTTGCCTTTGGAAAAGCTTTTGCCAATCCACACTGACAACTCCTATTTGAACATAATTTTGCAGCAATAAAAACTCCAAAATGGTTAATCCTTGTTGTATTTCTATTCCTTTAATTCCCAATTGATCGAGACGAGACTGCACTTGCTTCCCATAAGCAGTAGCAGTAAAGCCCAAATTATTCCACAAACCCCAATTGATACTTAAAGCTGGCTGCCCTAGTTGGTGGCGATAATGAGCTAATGCATCTAGAAAAGCATTAGCAGCAGCATAGTTGCCTTGCCCTGGCATTGTCCATACCGATGCGGCTGAAGAGAACAGAACAAAGAAATCTAGAGATAAATGCTGAGTTAGAGTATGCAAGTTCCAAGATCCTTCCACTTTAGACTTTCTCACATTAGTAAAGCGGTTCCAATCTTGCTGCATCAATAGAGCATCATCCAGCACTCCCGCCAAATGAAAAATACCTCGCAGTGGCGGTAAAGAGTTTTCACAGTTTGCCAGTAGGTCAGCTAGTTGTTCACGGGAAGCGACATCCACTTGAGCCACGGTAACCCTCACACCTGATATCTCTAGGGTATGTATCACCTCTTGAGCGACATCAGATGCTGGAGAACGGCTCAACAATACTAAATGGCGAGCTCCCAGCTGAGCAAGCCACTGAGCCACTTGCAATCCCAACCCTCCTAAACCACCAGTAATTAAGTAAAGTCCGTCAGCAGAAAACTGAAGCTGTTTTTTTATAGGGGAGGGCAATACTGAATTTGGCTGGAGACGGGCAACGTAAGGCTGTCCGCAACGTAAAGCGAACTGATTCTCTTCCCTCTTGCCTGTAACCAAATGTAGCAATTTCTCTGCAGCGAGATCTGGTGCAGTGAGAGGATCGAGATCGATGAGTCCCCCCATCAATTCTGGATTTTCCTTGGCTATAGCCCGTCCCAGACCCCATAAAGGAGCCTGAGCAACGTTTATAGCGACGGGTGCATCTCATCTTTGTAAAAAAGAAGGGAAGTGCCGGAAGTGTCGGAAGTGTGGGGATTTTAGAGAGGGTGGGTAGTCTAGGCACTGTCGGAATTTTATTAGAATTTTGGTCTAATTGCAAAAGTGAGATGCACCCTATAGCGACTTTCTCAGTCTCGATTGCTTGAGCATTTTGGGTAACAAACCAAATTCGAGTATTTTTGCTGTAGTCTTGTTTAATCTCTACTATAGATTGGATAAGATGTAAGGCACTGGCAACACTTCGTTCTTGATCCCTAAGAAGAGAAATATCTGTTGTTTGAACAGCAGATTTGACATCTAAACTCCACAAATGAATTACATCTGTCAAAGCCAACTGATCAAGTTTATTAAGTTCATAAATTAACCGATGTATATCTTCCTTTCGACGAGGATTTATTTGAAAATGACCTGATTTTGAAGTTTGATAGTGATCTCCGACAGTTACAGTAAAGTAAGCTTTTCCTGGTTCTTGCAGTAAAGAGATTAGATTTTGTCCAACACCTGTTTCGTCTAAAAATACTAACCATGCTCCAGATGAGCTAGAAGGCAAAAATGGGGATAAAGCTTCCCAAGACACTTTTTTCCAAACTATCTCGTAAAGTTTATTCTGAAAGCTTTCTTGGGCAGATTGAATAGAGTTCATGAGCGAGAGAGCTTGAATCTGTAACTCTTTAATTTCAGCAATTTGCTCACCTTGAACCTGTAACTCCCCAATCCCATCAAATTTTTCCTCTGAATAGCGAAAAATACAAACATCCCCAATAATTGAGCTATTTGTTGCTAAATTTTCTTTTTTCAGAACTACATGAATCAATATTTGTTGAGTAAAATCATCATCTATCTGAAAGCTTTCTAGCTTAGTGGTTAAGTAGACAGTATCTCTAATACTTAGAAATTGCTCTGTTGGTAGAGTAGTTACCAATATCTGAGCACATAAATCGATTAATAAGGGATGGATTTGATACTTTTCCCAGAATGCTTCTACATTCTCTTGAATTTGTACTAATGCTAACGCCTCTCCTGTTCGTTGCCAGATACACTTAATCCTTTGATTATAATGGAAATCATTATAATCAAAGTGCTTTAAGTTTAGGGAAGAACTGTTCAACGATACTTTTCTAGGATACTGAGCTGGCATTATTATATGACTACAAATTAGTTATTCCTAAAAATATTTATATAACTAAAAACAAACAAAGTCAACCATGAAATTATTAAAAAATAATTTATAAGGGGCGACAGCCAAGGGTCAAACCTACTTGGAATAAACGTTTGAGTGCTATGGAAAAGTATTAGCAATACCAGCCCTTGTCCTCCATAGCTGAAGGCTATGGTTTATCAACATATTTCTTTACAAAAAACTTGACAAATTTGATACATTATGAATTGGCAATAAATAGACATTTATTGACTTGACAAAGCTGAATTGAACAAGTAAGAATATAGCAATTCATACCCATTAGTAAAGGGCGATCCGGGACAGATAACCTTTGCAATCGTTTAGTAGTCTTATGTCTATGTAGTCTTTCTCAAGGGGTGACAAGATAGCTATAAGCTAGACTGTATAAGGAATACCGCCTTCATTTCCTTGTGATAATAAAGGCTATTGTGAGGTTTGAGATTCATCAGTTGAGTCGCGCTTATCTGACCAAAGTTACATAGATTAAACCCATAGACAGCCATAGAGTCCTATCCAAAGTTTAACAAAACGTTTCTCTTCAGTGGGACGACATATATAGTTATTTACTTTCATGTTTTGACAAAATTATCCCTGAAAAGTGGCTATTGTATAAGCAATAGCAATAAGTAAAACCATCGCTATTAAGCGTTGTTCATTTACTCTTGTTTTTTCCAGAGGTGCGCTTTACGTGATGGCGAGCAATCCCTGGCCATCATGGGTCGCACCTCATTATAGCCGCCTGTTTTGTAATCTTTTAAAATAGTTTCAATGCACCACCGAGCGGCATAAAGCGATGCAGCGCTTCCGATGTTTACCTCTGGGTTTATGCCAATAATATTTGGGTGCGGCTCTTATAGAAAGACGATAGAATGGGGAAGAGTTTTTTAGCACAA
>WTKN01000304.1:22663-46050 GCA_011524395.1 Moorena sp. SS36440bin_2 | reverse complement strand
TCTCACACTTCCCTATTATTATGGGTATTCAACCTGACTTGATATAACTTAGTGGTTTAATGCTGCACTTCAACTATTCTACTATCATTAATGCACCAGTTGAGATAGTTTGGAACTTTCACGAGCGAGATGATATTCTCGACCTGCTCACTCCACCCTGGCAACCAATCCAGGTAATCCGTCGTGAGGGGGGTTTAGGGATTGGAGCTGTTTCGGAATTTCGAATTTTTATTGGTCTAATTCCCATACAATGGATTGCTGTTCACATCGACTATGAGCAATACCGACTCTTCAGTGATCAACAAAAAGAAGGACCCTTTGACTATTGGGTTCATCGCCATCAATTTATTCCAGAAGACCAGAAAACTCGGCTAACTGATTCCATTGAATTTGCCTTACCAGGGGGATCCTTAGTCGAAGAGATGTTTGGTTGGTTAGTAACTCTGCAACTAGAGCAAATGTTTCGCTATCGCCATGAATTCACCCAACGAGAATGTTGTAAATTGGTGAATTGATAGGAAAACATTTTATAAAAGTAGGGAACAGGGAACAGGGAACAAGAAACAGTGCGTAAGGTGCGTAGGAAACGGGTGCATCTCACTTTTGCAATTAGACCAAAATTCTAATAAAATTCCGACAGTGCCTAGACTACCCACCCTCTCTAAAATCCCCACACTTCCGACACTTCCGGCACTTCCCTTCTTTTTTACAAAGATGAGATGCACCCTAGGAAACGGGCAAGATGCCCATTCCACCCACCGAATCAAACTCAAAGTATAGAACAGGTTAAAATCATAATATTTGACGCTTTAAGTACTAAAATTGATTGTTATCACCTCCCCTATTATGTTTTTTTGTACTGATGTCATTAGCTGAATGCTGACTGCTGACCGCTTAGCTTTCATCTAACAACTTTTCCATAATTTCCTCTAACTCTTCCTTTGACTCCTTGGCGAATTGGATACTAGTAAGAGTCCCCAAAAATCCCCCCGATGCTGTCAGGCTTGCTTCCGATACTTTGTCAATATATAACAATCCGACACCACATAAAGTCATCAACGCCGATGCAGCAGTTACACCAAGAGCAAGGTTGTAACTATGTCGTGCTTGTCGTAATAATTCTCGGATGATTTCTTCTTTGAGATTACGGTAGTCATTGTTAGTTTGTTGCTTCTTATAAAAACTAAATGCCATTGTTACCCTCCTCAATCTTCTATCGTTTGCTGCTTATATTCGTATCGTATTCAGAGGAAACTATACAGGCCAAGGGCAAATAGGTTTAGTTTATGTTAGCCTTTGCCCTATTGGGTTTTAGGGAGCAGGGAGCAGGGAGTAGGGAGCAGAAAGCAGGGAGCAGAGAAGAAATAAAAGGGAAGAGAGAAAAAGCCTGTATACCTGATAGCTATGAAAAACCTTATACAATAGATTAGGGCAAATAGGTTAATCAAGAAAACCTATCTGCCCTAGTTGGTTAAACTCCTGATTGGTTCCTATAAGTGCGTTTATATCTGGGTTGTAAACACACTTTTTGCCTTTTCCGGCAAAAGGCAAGAGCTAAAAAGCAAGAGGGGAAAGAGATCCGGAGTTTGATTGGAGAAGAAAAAAAGACCATACAGGTTTACATATCATTTAGAAATGCGATCGCGTTTCCTAAGAGGTTGTCTGAGAAGTCCCATTTGCTACATCCAAGCCCCCGTTGGTCCCCCAATTTTGGGGGACTTTTAGAAGCAAATGGACTCTTGTTCCCCCCAAAGTTGGGGGGCTAGGGGGGCAAAATTCAGTATCAAAAAACTTTTCAGATATCCTCTAATAACCATGAGGTACATCGCTCCCTACTCCCTACTCCCTACTCCCTACTCCCTACTCCCTGCTCCCTGCTCCCTGCTCCCTGCTCCCTACTCCCTACTCCCTACTCCCTACTCCCTACTCCCTAAAATCAAAATGCTCGAATCTGACAAAATGCGATCGAGTCAGCAAGGTAAAGCTAGACTCAAACAAGCTTATGAACAAGCTGGGCTGACTCAACAGACATTAGCAGACCAAGCCAATGTCTCTGTGGAAACCGTGAAGCGCTTGCTTGGTACTAGAAATTGCCCAAATGGAGTAGAAAGACGCTCAGTTAGAAATATTTGTAACGTTCTAAAGATTAAACCAACTGATATCGTTTACAAAAAAGACTGGGAGCCTCAACAGCAGTTACCAGCAGAGTTTGAACAATTTATTCAAGATAAAACTGACTTATTTTGCGGACGTCAGTTTGTTTTTGAAGCTATTGAAAACTTCTTCAGCAACACTACTCATGGCTACTTTACTGTTATTGGTGATGCTGGGATGGGTAAAAGCGCTATTGCGGCTAAGTATGTATTAGACAATCCAGACGCGATTTGCTTTTTTAATAGTCGTGCTGAAGGCATGAATCGTCCAGAATTATTCCTCAGGAAAATCCGTCAACAATTGATCACTCGTTATCAGTTGCCAGATGCTCAAGATGCTGATTTATCAATCTTGTTGGCTAAGGTTAGGGAAAAATTATCTGCTGGTGAACGGTTGGTGATTGTTGTGGATGCCTTGGATGAAGTTGACCAAGAGGGAGCTGGTAATCTTTTATATTTACCGACTATTTTGCCAGACGGTATTTATTTTATCCTGACCAGAAGACCCTATAATCAGAACGAGAAAAGGCTGCAGTTATCCCCTGCTACACCAAGCCAAGAATTGGATTTAAGGGAAAACTCTCAACAAAGCAATCGAGATGTAAAAGAGTATATTTGGCAATTGCTTAATCATAATAATTATAAACAGGGATTGAGTCAGTGGATTAAGAACCAAGGTTCCCTATCTAATCAAGAGTTTGTAGAAGAAATTGCCAATAAAAGCGAAAATAACTTTATGTATTTGCGCTGTGTGTTGCCAGCCATAGCCGATGGCTTTTATAATGATAAACCCTTGAATGAATTACCCGTAGGCTTACAAGGCTATTACGAAAACCATTGGCAGCTGATGGGGATGACAACCAAGCCTTTACCCATGGCTAAAATCAAAATTGTTTATGTCATGTGTGCCTTACGTAGTGCAGCTTCTCGTCAAATAATTGCTAACTATTCTAAGCAGGATGAATTCACCGTGCAGGAAGTGCTTGATGGATGGCAGCAATTTTTACAGAAACAAGAAAGCTATCGACCACCACGTTATCGATTTTATCACGAAAGTTTCCGAGATTTCTTGCATCGTCAGGATATTGTGCAAGCGGCGGGCGTGATGTTACCTAATATTATTACTGAAATTGCGGATAATATGACAGAAGGGCTGGAGTTATGAGTTCTGTAGGGTGCGTTAGGGGCGGGGCGGTCGCTCTAATTTTCCGCCTCTTCGTGCTTGGTTTTGACAGCCAGCCCCGTAACGCACCACCGAGTCAAGCAGCAAAAGTGAGATATACCCCTTGAATTATGAGTAATGTTCGCAGTCACTTATCGCAAAAATCACCAGAAGAAATAGAGCATTTTTTGGGTGAAATTCCCCGTTTGTGGTTAGAAGGTGGTCAACTTCATAAATTATCTCTTTTGTTGAGTAATTATGAGTTTATTGAAGCCAAACTTCATCATCCTGAATTTGGTATCAAGGCACTGATTGAAGATTATGAGTTGATTGATAATATAAAGTTATCTCATCCAGACTACAGCGAGCAAACGATAACATCCCTGAAGTTGATTCAGGGAGCCTTGCGACTATCAAAAGATATCTTAACTCATAATCCAACCCAATTAGCAGGGCAACTCTCAGGGCGTTTACTAGAGTTTGATACCCCAGACATTCAACGATTATTACAACAGATAACCCAAACTAATACCACTTATTTGCGTAGCTTGAGAGCTACGTTAAATCCCCCTACTGGACCCTTACTATCTACCCTAATTGGTCATGGTGACTCGGTAAATGCCGTTGCTGTCACACCAGATGGCACGAGGGTAATTTCTGGTTCATCTGACAACACAGTTAAAGTCTGGAATTTGAATACAGGTGCAGAAATTTTCACATTAAAAGGTCATAGTGCCCGAGTCCATGCTGTAGCGGTTACTCCCGATGGAACTAGGGTAATTTCTGGTGCCTCTGACCATACGGTTAGAGTCTGGAGTTTAGCAACGGGTAAAGAAATACAGAGATTTAATGGTCATAGTCACCCTGTAGTTGCTGTAGCTGTTACTCCTGATGGCAAAGAAGTAGTTTCAGAAGAATCAATTGCAAACTCTGGAGCAATTATGGTAGACTCTGACTCTATCAAAGTCTGGAATTTGGAAACTGGACAAGAAGAGTTAATCCTAGAAGGTCATAGAGACATATTGAGAAATCTTGGTATCCCCTTTAATAATGATGTAATTTATGATTATGATGATGGAAGTTTTAATGTTTATAGTTCAAAAAATGGTAAATTTATTAACAAACTCTATGCATATAAAAATAGTGAGATAAAGAATAAATTATATGCCATAACCGGTGAAGTGCTTTCCAACCTCGATCCATATAAAAGTAGTGAGACAAAGGAGGACTTATATGCCATGGCGGTTACTCCTGATTGCAAGTCGCTGATTGCTCTTTACAGTGATAATTTCTTAAAGGTTTCGGATCTAGAAACAAATCAGGAATTCTGCCAAGTTAAGTTTCATTTTCAACTCGAAGGTCATACTGATCAGATAATTAAGATTGCATTTACACCTGATGGAAAACGATTTATTTCTGCTTCCAAGGACAAAACCCTTAAAGTGTGGAATTTTGGCTTATTAGAAAATAATAACCAAGTTATCAATGATAATAATTCCGTAAATGATGTAACCATTACTCCCGATGGTAAACAAGCAATTTTTGCTTTACCATATAACATAGTTAGAGTTTATAATTTAGAAAAAATCACGCAGAATTTTAAATTGTATACTGATAAATATCAATATAGGTTTTCCCGAATACAAAATAGATTTGTAGAAATTATAGATAAATTTTTTGACTGGTGGATCAAAGCACTAGCTATTAATTTATGTTATAGCTTAACGAGCTTAGGTATAACTTTGTTGTTAATTGTTAAAGACAAGTTCTATCCTCGTATCAGATTGAATGATGATTTTCACTTATTATTTTTTGTATCACCCGTTATTATTGGATTTTTAGTTAATATTTTCTTTTTGGTTAAATTACTTGTGAGCTTGATTATTGGCAATGAAAATAACAAAAATCAAGTTCAACAAGCTCCTAAGATGTACTCAAATTTTAAAGTAGATGAATCAAGCGAATATTTCGGAAAAAAAGAAATTATTACCCTAGGTATAATACCATATAAAAATGAATTAATTTGTGTTGATCAACATCTAAATTTGTGGAATTCGTGTTATTTTTTAACTTTCTGGGACTTAAACAAAAAAAATCATACTTATGATTTACGAACTACCTCGCAGTTGATATTTATTGCTTTAGGCTTATTAATACCTATTACTAGTATATCGTTGTCAGTATTTTATTGGGAAACAATTGTTGAATATTTATTACCATTACGACCGTGGTTATCTACAATATTAATTTGGTGTGGATTATCTGTAATTCCACTAGTAGTCTCAGGATTAGCATTAGTATTTTATGAATCTCTAACAACTCTATCAATCACGCCAGATGGCAACTATGTAATTGCTGGTTCAACTAAAAGTACTATTAAAGTTTGGCATCTGGAAACAAAAAAATTACGTTTTGTCCTCAAAGGTCATCAGGACGAGATAACTAGTTTAGCTATCACCCCAGATGGTAAGTATTTGGTTTCTGGCTCCAAAGATAAAACAATCAAAATTTGGAATCTAGAAACAAGAAAGGAATGTTTCACCCTTACAGGTCATAGCGATTCAGTCAAGACTCTCGCCGTAACCCCTGATGGTAAGTACGTTGTTTCTGGCTCCAAGGATAATACCATCAAAATTTGGGATTTGGAAAAACGAGAGGAAATTTTTACCTTTACAGGTCATACCGACTCGATAAATCGGATCAAGGTAACATCCAACGGTAAACTAGTCATTTCTGCATCGTCCGATAAAACACTCCAAGTGTGGGATTTCGAGACTAGGGACGTTATTGCTACCTTTACTGGAGAAAGTGCTATCAACTGTTGTGCCGTTGCACCGGATGATGTCACCATTGTCGCAGGGGATGAAGGGGGAAATATGCATTTTCTGCGCTTGGAGGGAGTGGGGAGTGGGGAGTAGGGAGTAGGGAGTAGGGAGTAGGGAGTAGGGAGTAGGGAGTAGGGAACAGGGAACAGGGAACAGGGAACAGGGAGTAGTAATAATAGTTGATTATTTCTTGATGCAGTCGATCATAAAACAAGCACAAGAGATTGCTATAGTGTTTCTCGCAGGAGGTAAAGTCTTTTGTGAAGTTGATTCCCTGTTAGGTGCGCTCTTACCATTAACAATTAAATTCGCCACGGGTCGCACCTCTTGATGCAGCCCATTGCTATTCCCTATTTCCCATTTCCTATTCCCTCTTATCTCTTATCTCTTCCCTGTTCCCTGTTCCCTGTTCCCTAAAATACATAAATTGTGTACCTCATAGCTACAAGAAACGCTATAAACAACAAGATTAATAGCACTAAGGATAAAATAATGCCAGATTATACTGTAAGCTCAGGTAACATTTTTGCAGATTTAGGATTTATTAATGCTGAAGAAAAGTTGGCTAAGGTTAAACTAGCTTCACTCATTTACGATCTGATTGATGAAAGACAACTGACTGATTCAGATGTAGCTATGATTTTAAAAATTGAGCCTCCTCAAGTGATGGATTTAAAGAATGGTCGCTTGCAAGGGTTTTCCTTGGAAAAGCTATTATTGTTTTTGGTAGCATTAGGTCAAACTATTGAAATTAGCGTGAGTCCAAAACCCGAAACTGTATCTAGTGGGAAGATACAAGTAATCCGTCAATCTTATGCTTGAATATAACCCTTTAAGGAGTAAGTGACTGTTGGGCTCCCGACTCCCGACTCCCGACTCCCGACTCCCGATTCCCGATTCCCGATTCCCGATTCCCGATTCCCGACTCCCGACTCCCTAAAAAAAATCGGTCAAGCGCGTGGCGCATATGCTTAGGATTAAATTAATTAACAATCCCTTCACCTATACCAAAACCAGTATACTGGCGTACTTCAGGTTCATGAAAAGCTAAAACAATATCCTGTTTAGGCACTCCCATTTCCACTAATCGGTTGGCAAGTCCCTCTTCCGTGCCGTCATGCTGAATCCAGATTTTTCCACCCTTAATATCAACATGTAAAATACAGCCAAAATCACGTTTATTCCCACGCCAACCAACATAGAGCAGTTGGTAGTGATCCTGCTCTGTATCAAAGACAGTCTGAACCTCGTACTCTGGTGCAATTGTTTGCCGTGAAGCCCGTTGAGCACGTTCGGAAAGAAGATGTCGAATATACTGGCGATACTGCTCTACAGCCATTGAACAATTACCTCCTGTTTCACATCATAAATTACTATATTTTTTAAGCTAGTAAGGTACGTTATTTTGTGCTTTTAGGGAGCAGGGAGCAGGGAGCAGGGAGCAGTAAATTCGGAAGAGGAAAGAGGTAAAAAGTTTTCTGTATATCATTAGACTAAAAACCCCTAATAATCTAATCTGATAACGCACATAATCGTTTCTGGTTGAGTGTGATGGTTGCGCCCTAAGCAACCTCAATATACTCACAGAATGACACTGATTCAGGAGCACTTAATCCATCTTCTTTCAATCCTTCCAAATGAAACATCACTGCCTCAGTAATTAATTGTTTAACGTCTTCTAATGTTTCTGCCACCGCAACACATCCAGGAAGATCTCGAACATAAGCACCGTAGCTATTTTTTCCTTTTTCAATAACAACTGCATAGCGCATTAAATTTTGTCCTCCTCTATTTGAGCTTGTCGCCATATATTTTTAAGAGTCCCAATCGGAACCTCAAGACTTGATTTACCCGATACTGTTACTGTGCCAGACTTTGAAGGATGCTTATATTGTCTATGACTTCCTCTTGTCCTAGCAAGATACCAGCCATCTTCCTCTAACACTTTAATCACTTCTTTGACTTTGATGATTTTGGATTTTAACGCGAACAGAGCATTGATTGCCAGTGCTTACGTCAAGCCCTAGCCCTTTCTTTGGGCTAATCCCAGGATATTGTAGGCTGCGCCCTCGAAAGGGTAACGCAGCAAGGGGAAAAGAGTAAAAAATTCCAACTCTTAACCAAATCAGCATTATTAGCATCGCTTTTCTGCCATTATGAAAGTAACTCCTACTTGGTTGGGAGGAAAGCCGCGCTGGTGAAATTAACGGTTCTGGTCAGCGCGGCTATTAGTATCGGTCGTAACTTTCTATAGTATAGATAAATCCTCGAAAAAATGCAAGGATTAATTATTTTTTTTTTACATTTATTTGCAATAATTATGATTAGCCATTTATTGACTCCTTAATGTGTAATTAACTTGACATTATTTTTAATAAAACTGATATCAAAAGTGAGCTTATGAGCTAAATTTTCTAAAACAGTCTCTAAGACGGATACTATCAACGTATAATCAGTTTTATCAGCACTGCCCACCAACAAGTAAATAGGAGTTAGTTGTTTAGCTAAAAAAAACAATGGCTATTGGGATTTACTAGCTCTGTGGTTAACCAAGATGAATTGCGTAATACTACTAATGTAGTTTAATTTTTTTTTAAAAATAGTCTGATGAATTCGTTAATTCTACCGAGGTTTTGTAAAAAAAAATCTGTAAATAATGGGATTAACGTTTGATTTATAGTTTTTTATTTACTGGGTTAAATCAAACAAATTTAAAACTGACTTCTGAGGAAATGCCATGACATTTAAAATTCTTAGCTTAGATGGAGGTGGAATGCGTGGAGTTATATCCGCAAGAATTCTCAAAGATATAGAAAAAACAATAAAAGAGAAATATGGTCAGGAATTACATGAATATTTCGACTTGATTGCCGGAACATCCACTGGATCCATTTTGGCGGCGGGAATTGCCTGTCAGATGACAGCGCAGGAACTAATTAATCTCTATAAGGAAGAGGGTGAAAATATCTTTCTCAAGAAGGTACGTGATCAGCGAAAACGGCCGCGCTTTATAAGTAAATTTTTCTTTACTAATTTACTATATCCCCACAAGTCCGTAAAGCAAGGATTGGCTAATGTTTTGGAAAGAAAATTGATTCATAATGGGTTAGGTAAATGTCCATCATTTGCAGATATCAATTCATTTTCAGAAGACAAAAAACTAAAAAAGCTACAACTCTTAATCCTCAGTTATGACGTTTTATCCCGAAACACAACGTGGTTTGCGAATGACGACCCAACTGAATGGTTCTATAAGAATAATCTTCCACTTTGGCAAATCTGTACCGCTTCAGCTTCAGCACCAACGTTTTTCCCACCTTACGAACTCAAATACTCTGAGCAGACATCTCTCCCCCATATCGATGGTGGAGTATCAGCGAATAACCCAGTGTTAGCTGCAATCGCCCATGCTTTATCGATGACAAGTGACAAAAAACCAAGTAACATAGGCGAAATTGCTGTTCTCTCCATTGGCACTGGTAAAACAACTTATCCTTATACATATGCTGAGGTAAAAAAATGGGGACAATTGGGTTGGGCAAGGCATCTACCGGATATGTTTTTAGACCCTGATGCGGAAAATTCTGAGTATATTGCTAAACGCCTATTTAGAGGCATAGGCAGGCAAAAATATTTACGTTTGAATTTCGAAGTTAACAAGTCTATTGAAAGAAATATACACCCTACTAAACTACGGAATCATTTTAAAAAAACCTATAATCAATATATTTATTACAAGACTCAAGAGAAGGTAAAAGTCTGCGAAGATATTGACAATCCCGAGACTTACAAACAACTTCTAGAAGCGGCTCAATACTATCTCGATTCCCCAGAACTTAACGCTAAAGATGAGCCCAAAAATAATGTTACCCATCGGCAGAAAATTGAAGAGTTTATTTACAATCATCCTCCTGATCCTAAAAAAGCAGATTTAAAAGACTCTAACGGATTGACAACCCAGTCAAAACAGCTGGTTACAAATTAGAAGAGTCTAAACCAAAGATTTAACCTTTAAAGCGTCTAGTTTTGGTAAGGAATCAGGGATCAGCTGATCCCTGATTCTTTATGTTTTCCGATTCGGGCAAAGCCCGACGCTGGGACGCTGGGCGAAGGGAACATGGCATTTTAGATGAAACTTTGGGAAATAAGAATAGTAATCCTCCGGTGGGCAGTGCATCATAGCCATTGAAAAGCTCACAATGGTTTTGGTAAGCACTGCCCACCCTACATCTATTTCTATTCCCTGTTCCCTGTTCCCTGTTCCCTGCTCCCTGCTCCCTGCTCCCTGCTCCCTATCCAAAACCTATTCCTAATGTCCCGATAGACTAATCAGTAAAACTCCCAATACCATAATTGCTGCTCCAACTGCTCTTTCCTGAATTCCCGGTTCTTTAAAAATTAGACATCCTAAGATTACACTAATTAAAGTACTCATGCGTTTAACAGCAATAACGTGACTAACAAAAGTCATTTCGAGAGCTGTCATTTGGCACAAAATTACTCCAGCCTGAAACAAACCCAGAGGAACTATAGATAGTAAGTATTTTGGTATTTGGTTTAATTTACTTCTTGATTTATACAGCATAATCACTCCCATACCTGTGGCAATAAAGCTATGCAGTGCAATTGCCCAAAATATTGATGAAGAATTTTGTATTCCTACCTTATCAACGTTTGAACTAATACTAAAAATTATAGCAGCGGTTAACATTAGCTTAGGACCTCGTTGCTTCAGTAGTCCTTTAAAAGGGGCGAGGTAACCGTTTCTTTTTTCTTTCAAATTCAAGCTATAAGACCCAACCACAATCATGATAATCCCTAAGACATCTAAGGGAGTGGGATATTCTCCAACAATGATTGGAGATGTCACTAATAAAAATAACGGAGTGAAGGTCATAAAAGGAACGGTAATGGATAAGTCAGACCAACTCAGGGCTTGGATATACAAGCTCATCGCCACTACATTGAGAGACCCTCCGATCATTAATGCTAAGCCAAAATTTTGGCCTAATTCGGGAATTTCAATCACAAAAAGGAGGGGAAGTAAAACCGGTAAAGAAAAAAATAATACTGCCCAAGAGATAATGTAAGAGTCAACATTTTTTAGCCCTCGCTTACTGGTCAAATCCTTGCCAGAGGCAAAAAGAGCTGTTAGACTAGCGAATATAAACCAAAGCATAGTAGTGCTAACCTGTAGTTTAGCCAGAATAGGGATAATGAGTGAATGACAGACTTAACTAGCCTAGCTTAAAGCATAAATTAAGGCATAAGTTAAGCTATAGTGAAATTGAGGGTTTATGCTTAAAACTTTACTGTTGACTGTTGACTGTTCCCCGTCACTAAGCAACTCTATAAAAGTAGATAAGTTAACTAAAATTGTTAACTGTGTATTAGCAGAAACAGTTAGCGATCGCAGTGAGTCAGTTAGCTCTTAAATCATCCTCTGTTAACCCGATCTCCCCATCAGTGCTAACAGAATGTAAGCTAAGGCACATTTAGCAATCCTTAACTAATGCTTAACTAATGGTTGAGAGTTGGGGGAGGCAATAAGTCTCGCGCTATCATAGGCAAATTTGGTATCGGGAGACCTGGACATCCTCCAAGTAGTTTTTATATGGTCAATCCTGGTAAAAATTCCAAATTCCTCAACAAATTGCTCAACAATTTCCTAGAAACATGATAATGTTGACAGTAAATTACAGTTGACAGTAAATTAGATTGACACTAACCAAGTCAAAAAAAACCTGTTGATATATCCCGCTTTGAGCGAATCGAAATGCTAATTGAAATGCTATCGGTCTGACTGACAGGCTTGGGATTGTTGCAACAGGTCGCGGATGTAAAACCTAAGCTTAGTCGCAAAACTCAACTTAGGCAATCCCTGGTCAAGTGACAAGCCAGCGCCATAGCCTCAGCGTGGCGTCTGGTAAATCACTTGACGATATCCGCGCCTTGGGTAAAAACCATACCAGTGCCCTTGACCCGTAATTTAATTACGGGTCAAAGGCCAAAGGTCAGGGAGCTAGATGGGTGCAAGGAATAGGCTCAAAGCGATGCAGTCGGCCAAAGGGGTAAACCCCTACTCGCCCTTTGCATCAAGACAATGAACAATTTTCTTTTCTAGTGACCTCCGGAGAACTCAACTGGTATATTATGGGCGGGTGTGTTCACCGAAAAGGGACACATCTGTAAATTCCCTACTTCGACACACAGGTATTAAGTTATGCAAGCAAAATTCTTGATATCAAATCAGAGTATGAACAAATATATGAGGTTAACTACCAAATTATTAGTGCTGGTTGCTCTGCTAGGAGCAGTTAGTGCTTGTCGTCGCAAAATCGAGGAGCCTTCCCCGAGTGCAAATCAAGTAGAACCACTTCCTGAAGTTCAGGAAGAACAGGCTTCTGGGTTTAAAATTCCCTTCTTTAATCTGGGTAGGAACCAGGATGACGCAACACTAACTGATCCAGTAGCGTCAGAAGACCCATCAATTATACCAGCAGAAGCACCGAGTACTCAATCAGAGCAACCGATCGCACAAGCAGAGCCGAATGCAACTGATCCTTTTGGAGTGTCAGAGGACGATTCTCTTGCTCAAGGAACTACCGTGATCAGTGAGTCTGCTGCTTCAACGACTACAGGAAGCTCAGCAACTACAGGAAGTTCTGGTACAGTAGTATACGAAGATAATGAGCCCATACGAGGCCTATGGTAGAGTGGTAAGTTATTCACCACCTGTAGTTCTTTAAAAGGTTGGGGAAAAGATTAGAGATTGGGGATTAGGGGATGGATCAAAAGGACAAAGGTTGAAAAATAAAGGTTGAAAAATAAAGGTTGAAGTAAAAAGGTAGAAAAATAAAGGTTGAAGGAGGAAATGGGTTTATCGGTGCCTAACTTAAGGTTGACTAATAACGTTATCCACAACCTACGAGTTACACTTACCACTTCCCACGTCATACTTAATAATTCATCCTTGATACTTCATACTTAATAGTTCATCCTTGATACTTTCCTCAATCCCTAGTCTCCACTCTCCTTAACCTATGAAAGCAGCAAGTGACATTCTGATTATTGGCGGTGGCATTATCGGTTTAGCGATCGCTGTAGAACTGAAGCAGCGTGGGGCAACAGTAACTGTTGTCACCCGCAATTTCCAAGAAGGTGCCACCCTAGCTGCAGCGGGAATGTTGGCACCGTTTTCAGAATCACTCCCCATTGGACCCATGCTAGATTTAGGCCTGTGGTCCCATTCACTGTATCCTCAATGGTGTACCAAACTCGAACAGATGACTGGTGTGGCAACGGACTATTGGCCCTGTGGCTTTTTAGCACCGGTCTATGAAGAAACAGCAGAAAATCACCAACAGCAGCTGAGCAATAAGACCGGAGTTGCTGACTGGTTAGACAAAGATACGATTCATTGCTATCAATCAGGTTTAAGCTCAGAAGTGGTTGGTGGTTGGTGGTACCCAGAAGATGCTCAAGTGGTGCCCCGAGCACTCAGTAAAGCTCTGCGAGTGGCTGCCCAAGAATGGGGAGTAGAGCTCCGTGAAGGGATAACTGTTGAGGCAATTCAGCAACACAATCGCTTAGTCTCTGGGATTAGAACCTCTGCAGGGGAACTCCATGCAGACCATTATGTTCTAGCAACTGGAGCCTGGTCTAATCAACTGTTGCCCTTGCCAGTAGCTCCAAAAAAAGGTCAGATGCTGTCAGTAAAAGCCACTCAAAATTCTCAACACCCCTTGCCACTACAGCGAGTGTTACATGGCTCCGATGTTTATCTAGTCCCCCGTCGAGATGGACGAATTCTGATTGGTGCAACAGTAGAGGATGTGGGTTGGCAGCCGGACAACACTACTGCTGGAATTCACCGTTTGTTAAAATCAGCTATCCGGCTATATCCAGAAATTCAACACTGGTCGATTCATGAGTGTTGGTGGGGATTTCGACCAGCAACACCTGACCAATTCCCAATTCTTGGCACTGGTCCGTGCCAAAACCTGAGCCTGGCTACGGGTCACTACCGCAACGGTATTTTGCTGGCTCCGGTAACGGCTTTGTTGCTGGCTGACCTGATTGAGAAGCAAAAATCTGACCCATTGTTAGATCAATTTCGATACGACCGACCTTACCATCAACCAGCATCAAGTCAAAGCAGTCCTAATCTCAGTAATCATCTCAGTAATCATCTCAGTGTATCTAGTCACTCCTCCTCAACACCAGTGCTGCACTATAATTCTGCTACGGTCCGCGACTCTCACTCTAACAATGGGACGGAACCATCTGCACCGGATTTACTGACCATTGCGGGAAAAACCTTTCGGTCTCGTCTGATGACTGGCACAGGTAAGTATGACTCTCAACAGGTAATGGCTGAAAGTATTGCTGCTAGTGGCAGTGAAATTGTGACGGTGGCCGTGCGTCGGGTACAAACTAAAGCACCAGGACACGAAGGGCTAGCGGAATCCCTGGATTGGAGGAAACTGTGGATGTTACCCAATACCGCAGGCTGTAAAACGGCGGAAGAAGCGGTGCGTGTGGCACGGCTTGGTCGGGAAATGGCGAAGCTATTGGGTCAAGAAGACAATAATTTTGTGAAACTGGAAGTGATTCCAGATCCTAAGTATTTACTCCCTGACCCCATTGGTACTCTAGAGGCAGCAGAACAACTGGTAAAAGAAGGGTTTGCGGTTTTGCCCTATATTAATGCGGATCCGTTATTAGCCAAACGCCTAGAAGAGGTAGGATGTGCTACGGTGATGCCTTTGGGTTCACCCATTGGTTCGGGACAGGGCATCAAGAATGCTGCCAATATTGAAATCATCATTGAGGAAGCTGGAGTTCCCGTGGTGATAGATGCTGGCATAGGTAGCCCCAGTGAAGCCACCTATGGGATGGAGTTAGGGGCAGATGCGTTATTGATTAATAGTGCGATCGCATTAGCAAGTAATCCTGTCATGATGGCAAAAGCCATGGGAATGGCCACCGAAGCTGGTCGTTTGGCTTACCTAGCTGGTCGTATTCCAGTTAAAAACTATGCTAGCGCTAGCTCACCCCTCACTGGTACCATCACCTAGCTAATATAGCAGTTCTCATACTCATGAGGTGCACAGGATTTTTTCCCACTTTCGACTTCCCTCTCTTCCCCTCCTGGGAGCAGGGCTGTTTCAAAATGCCATAAGTTAACGATGAAAGGAGATAGGGGGATAGGGGGATCTCACCAGGGTAGGTTTTTAACAAATGGGTGAGTAGGTACTTTAATTACGTAGAAATTACTCAAGATATGTATCAAAATACACAATAATTTCCAGGAGAATTCTCCCCATTTCCCGCTTCTGACGACTTCCGACTCCCGACTCCCGACTCCCGACCCCCGACCCAAATGTAAAAAACCTACCCCTGTGAGGTCTCCTGGAGACCCCAATAGTGTTCAATTATAATAAGCGCAATAGTTAAAAAATAGGTCTTAAATCGTATCTACGAAATCTTTTCAGCGATTTTTAACCTGCCCGCCTCGTCCCCGGGATTTTTTAAAAAATGTTTTTGACTAGGCGGGTACTCCAACCGGCATTATATCGTACTCACCACCCCTGTTGTAACGAAATCGTAATATTAATATTACGATTTGTTAAAATATAGTTAGTAACTCCACCTAAACTATGCTAAAGTATGAACCTAAAAAATAAATTTTAACTTCCTATAAAACTTTTAAGTATTTGTCCCTAATCCTTTGGCTCTGGCCTATATTAAAATATGTTTTTATAAAAGATTATTTATCCATAGACACTAAAAACCCCTAGCGAAGTCGTAAAAAACGTTCAAAATTTGGCACTTCGCCGGAGGGATTCTTGAACAATTTCTCCCTTCCCCTCACTGAGCGGTTTAGGCAAATGTATACCTCAATAACATGGGAAATAAGTAATTAGGCATGTGCCACTTGACATCAATATGTGTAGATACCAGAATCTCCTGCCAGTTGCTTTGATAAGGCTTTTCTTACTTTTCTGCTTTGAGTTTTGGCAAAATTCTACTAACTGGAATTGCTCGGGTAATCACTTTATCACTACTGGAATTGCTGAAATATATACACTATAAGGGATTCGCCAACGATTAGAACGATTAGGTGGGTTTTACTCTTGTAATCAATGATCAGGAAGTTTAATTTTATAACTACTGTTCAAGATTTTGGTAAGTGTGAGGTCACAGTCTAGGCATTTAGCTGGCCATGGCCAGCATGACCAGGTTTACTATATAGCAGCCCCGTCCCCAAATAGTCGAAGGTTTTTAGTGTCGCCAACAGAGGTGAGGCTTCTTGCAGGATTTGCTAAATCTAGAACTGAGAAAATAGTTCCCTCTTTGCCCTAAAAAGCATGCCAAGAAATGCTTCTGGGTCTTGAGATGGGTTGGGAGTTGGCAAAAATTTGACAAAAAAACGACCTCTAACTCGAAAAATTCAGAATTTGCTCTCTGGAATCGTCTTAAGAGTGTACAGACTGAAGACAGAAGGTCATAGCCTTCTCCTCTAAATGCAAAATCTATCAAGTCCAATTCCACAATCATTTAAGATCACTAATCAGTACGTTTGGCTTCCGCATATCTATGCCCTTCCTGCTCGAATCAGCTATGACGTGACCTGTGAGAATGAGAGGGACGAGTTTATTCCATGCTTCTCGTTTACGAAAGCCCAGTGGGGGAGCCCTGAGTGCGATGCCCTCAGCTGGTATGCGTCACCTCACCGGGACGATTTTACCTTCCGGACGAACCTATTTGGAAAATTTCCGACCGTGAAACGGCTGTCGCCCTCTTGGCGGCCAACTGTAGGCGAAAAGTTCCGGATGTCGTGCGAGATTACCACGACTTCGGCGACATACTCCATCAACGGAATAGATTATGCAACCGCAACATACAACGAGGGTGACGTTCCGAATCGGGGCTACTTCGGGTTTGCCAAGTATGGCGATGTGAACATAACAGTGGAAAACGTATATGTAGACAGTCGCCATGTTTTTACTCAAGTTCAATGGGATAACTACAAAAGCCATTTCCATAGTGATGAAAAAATCCAGGCCGTTACCTTTGAGGAGCTTCTCGAAAACACCGACGGCGGAAAGGTTGACTGGGAAAACCCTCCTATAGCAGGGGGTCGCGGCTTAGAAGTCCAAACTCTCGCTGTGGTTAACGAATGCGAACTGCAAATCGGCTACGTTATCTTTGATGCGATATGTTTGGCTGTTGGCGCAGTGGGTTTGCGAGCCGGTGTTAATAGAGTAACCGCTGAAGCGATAGCAAAAGCTGCTAGACCCGTACTTCCAAGAATTCAAGTTATCATTGCACGAATCGCTGCTGAAGGGGCTACATATACTGAAATGGCTAAGGGAGTCTTCGACATCCTGAGGGTGATTTGGAGTGGAGGTATGCTGGGTGCCGTGCTTGGTGCATTCACGAATAGTCTAACTTGGTATTATGCGCTCCTGTACGGAGCCACAGCTCTGGGAACCATTGTGGCGGCGTTTGCAACGGATGGCCTTGCATTTGTGGCTGAAGTTTCCATCGAACTGGCTACCTTTGGGTTTCTTGTCGCTGACAGTGTAAACGCTCTGAAGCAGTGTAGTTAAGGCTTATATCAAATCCGGTTAAATAGTTATCGTTAAGCCTGGGCTGCCTGCCACCAATGAAAATGGGTCAGACCACGAATAAAGTCGCACTGCTTGAGTAAAACACAACAGCGAGCGCAAATTACCTGCTCCAACTGTTCAATCTTCTCAAAGGTCCGGTTGGCAATCGGCTCATCCAAGATTGACCAAAGACGTTCTGCTGGTTGCAACTCAGGGGAGTAAGGGGGAAGAAACTCGCTTATGCAATCCTTCTGGTAGTATGACTTTGTCACTGGTATGCCAGCCTGCTTGGTCAACAGTTAAGATAACGTGTTTATTTGGACCATTCGCTAAAATGTTGGGCAAAGTCAGCCAGGACTTGATTGAACAGTTGAATGTTGACTAAAGGTAGTAACCACCAGTAAGTTTTACCGGAAGCTGGATGTACAAAACCCCATACCCAAACCCACTCATAGCGCCACTGAACCTTGGCGATTGGGGTTTCCCACCAGGGGAGCCAGAGGCGATGCAGCACAGGGAAAGAGTCCAACCCGATGTTCGTCCATCGCCCACAACTCAATCTCTGCCCCCGGATGCTGCTGTCGTAACTGCTCTACTCGCTCAGGCAGTTTTTTTTCCAGGCTTGAAGCTCCATTGGGTCTTGCTGTTGATGTTCCGGACGGGGCAGCCGTAGCCGAAACTCCATCTGCTTGAGATATTCCCAACCTCGTTGAGGTGCAACCCGACGCTCGAGCACTCGACTCATCCAATCGGCTACCTTGCGACCATTCCACAACCCGCTCTCATCCACAGGGGCTTGTAGAGCTTGTAGGAGTTGGGCTTGTTGAACCTCGTTTAGTATTGGTTCGGCTCCACGATTATGATGCCGACCATCACCTACTCCTGCTTCTCCTTCTTTGTTGTAGCGCTTTGCAATCACTCGTATCCAGCGCTGCGGAATACCCCGTTGCCTCTCGCACCTCTTCCGTCTTTTTCCCTAATGCCTTCAACCACAGGATTTGGTATTGGCTGCGTTCTACAGCATCACGCTCCTTGACGATACCGTTCTTCCAATTCCTCACAACTGGTGATGAGGTAATAGTCTCAGGCGTTTGGGCATCAATCTTTCCCGACTCACTTTATACAATAAGTCTACACCCGGATTTGATATTACTGAGAAAAGATTAGCCCGCAGCAGCAGCTCCCTCAGGGGGTGACAACTAAGCTAAAAACGCTTTGGGGTAAGCTTTTGAGCTATGCTACCTCCGATTAATTTAGCGTGAGTTCGACGGACTCGACAAAGCCAGAAAAAAAGCTGAGACTAGGTTTGAAGCATTCAGTCTCAGCTAACTATTCTATCACGTCTGGATATCACCAAGATCTTTTGTGAGGTAGACGACTTTTGCCAACAGTTCAAGCATCATTGGCAACAACAGCCCCAACTCCCATTCATCCCAGGGGAACAGGGCGTTGCTTAATCTCGGAATGGTTAACCAGAAAGGGGAATTTTTTGATATTTTAAATAATAAATAAGAAGCCTAATTGATAACTGCAACATTGTCTTGATGCAGTCGCTCATGGGGGAAACCCCCAAGACCGCGCTGCATCGCTTCTTCAGATTTAAAGTAGCACAGAGTTCGTCGATGTAGTCTGGCTAAATAATGTCTCAATCTCGTATTTCACTTTTAAATTCTAGTCATATAAATTTTTTTTTAATGATCAATATCATCAATAAACATTTTATAAACAATATAATTATCAGTGATATGCCAAAAGCTATGCCAACATTTTATGATCTTCCAAAGCTTTTTAAAAGTTTCAGCACTATGGTCACCAATTACAAAGGTTAAATTCCCTCTAAGACATCACCTTGGAGAGAGGAGCCTTATTTCATCTAACTTAAAATTATTACTCATAACCTATCGATGCTCATTGGCTCCCCTCTCCTTACGGTAATTCTATGGATAATGCTTATTAGCTACTGTCAAGACCAAAATTTTTTTTTTTACAAATGTTTGTAGTTCATCTATTTGAGTTATTTCAGGAATTTATTCGGTAAAGCATAAATATTCTAAGCCTGAACCAATTTTTTTACCCAACTTATTAGAGTGGTATGGTGAACACCATTCACTCTTTATATTGCTCTAAACCCCATACCATTTGGATACATTTTTATACAGCTCGATTTAGTCTTTTCGTCGTAACCATAATAAGTTTTAAACTATAAAAACTGTCGTCTACAATCATTACATTTATATCTTTGTTTTCCTATGTGATGACCATATTTATGAGTTTTGTTGCTATGACATTTAGGGCATTGCATGGTTTTGTTTTTATTATACCATTCCTTGGATAAGCAACGCCGTCTTTTTTGCCGAGTTTGGATTAGGGCTGCATTATCCAAACTCTTCAAAAAGTCTTGCGATCGCTTTTAGCGGTTCCTTCGGAACATCGCACAATTCCCTCATAGCACTGGCTGGGGACAAGTGCCTTAAAAATTGCTGTAATGACTATTTATAAAGGGTTTCAGTTGAGTAAGTCAATGTGACTACTCTCGTTCGGTAAGTTTCCGGTGAACGAGAATTAGTCTAAAGTCCAGCTCTAAGGCTCGTGGGGATTCGCTGTCTTGATGCAGAGCGCGAGTGGGGGAAACCCCCTTTGGCCGACTGCATCGCTTTTCCAACTTAAATAAGATTAATGCTATGGGCGCTGCTTGTTAAGCTTATTCCATTCCACCGTCTGGAAAAAAAATCCCCAGCGTTTTAGACATATCAATTGGTACTTACAACTATTTCTTTTCCTAAAATGTGAGTACGTCAGCATATTCTAGGCATTACCCGGTGACTTTGGCTTCTGAGGTCAATCTTGCCGACCTATTCCTTGCGGCTAACTACCTACTCTAGTATCGACCTTCTAGAGAGCAACTACAGAGGTTACTTCGTTCGTGATCACCTAGGGTTTGACTTTTAGGGCGGTACTGTTCACCGGGGATAGTGTGGTGGAATCTCGCTTTAGGAGTAGAACTTTTAGTCAAAATCCCATTGACTTTTGTCTGTGGCGATTGCTGCCTATTGCGCCAGGTGAGCATGACGATCATTTAAACATACCTTCGATGTGTACCCATGAGTCGAAGCCTGTTACTAACACCACATGATAGCTGGCAGTGCTTCACTACTTGACCCCGCTTTATCAGTAAGCTTGTTATGTCTTACTAATAGGGGTAAGGCTGTCACTCCGATTCCGCTCCGGCTGGGGTAACACCTGCATGGTTATCAAGTTGTAAGGGTTCATGTGTCAAGCGCAGCTAATCCCCCATACCCTGATCGGGTAAGGTTTCTAACTAACGAATCACACCTACTCCCTACTCCCTAAAACCGAGGACGAAAGTACCTCACCCAATTGAGAACTGCTACAAATCCATATATCAAATAATTTGTCAAGGTCTAGGACTAGATTAATACTTTAGCGTAACAAATCAAGCTGATAAGAAAACCTTAAGAGTAGTTATGCCAATTTTTGTTACATTCTTTGTTACATTTATATAAATAAAGTAAAAAAAGGTTGTAATCCATGCCATATACAGTAGAAGACGGTGGGCGTTTAAACAATTTTGCTAAAGAGCCAAAAATGTACCAGGCAGAGCCACCCACTGCAGCCGACAAGCGCAACTACCTGATCTTGGGTGTAACAGCCCTGGTTTTAGTAAGTGGCTTGATCTTTGTGGCTTTTTCAGCTTCTGGTGTGAGCTAGGTATTGCACAGAAGAAAGCTGTTGAAAAGCCACTTGAGTTCAAGAAGCGATGGAAGCCATTAAAGCTTTTTGATGGCTTCCATCGCTTCTTGATAATTTTCAGTTCTACCTTCTTTTTGGAATAAATCAGCCGCTTTTTTGAAATCCTGAATCGCGTCCTCAACCTTATTGAGGTCAAGGCTGGCTAGACCCCGTTTATAAAACGCATCGGCAAAAGTGGGTTGAATTTTTAGAGTTTCTGTGTAATCAGCTACAGCATCTTGATACTGTTTGAGCTTACTGCGAGTTAAACCGCGCTGGTAGTAAGCCATGGCATTTTTAGGGTTAATCGAGAGAGCTCGGTCGTAATCCGCAATTGCTTGGAAATAGTTCTCTACTTCAGAGTAGGCATTACCTCGACTGAGATAAACCGTATCATTATCCGGTGTTAGAGCAATAGCTTTGGAAAAATCAGCGATCGCTTCGATGAACTTCTTTTGCACAAAATAGGCATAACCACGGTTGCTATAGGCTTCACCATAGTCAGTTTTAATCTTGATAGCAGCAGTGTAGTTATCAATCGCTTCTTGATAATTCCCCTGAATGTGGTGGACATAGCCAAGATTGTAGTTTACATCAGGGTCATAGGGCTCCAGCTGCAAAGCCTGTTTGAAATTTTCCATCGCCTCTGGATAATTACCATTATCTAATTGATCCACGCCCCGGTTGTAGAATTCCACAGCACTCATCCGGGGTATAGTCCTCACTGGCAATTGCCTATTAAAAGGGTCTTTCTCAACAGTGGGTTTTTCATCATTAGCCGGTTTATCCTCGGTAGGTTGGGCTTGAGTATTAGCCGGTTTATCCTCGGTAGGTTGGGCTTGAGTATTAGCCGGTTTATCCTCGGTAGGTTGGGCTTGAGTATTAGCCGGTTTATCCTTAGACGTCGGCTTTTGATTATCTGGCTGAGATCGGATAATGACTGGCACTGGAAGTGGCTCCTGCTGAGCATAGACAGCTGCTGTAAAGCCAGTCAATATTGTCGCAATTCCTAGACTAGAGATAGTTAGATAAGTTGATTTCATGGTTTTCCTTACAAAGCCTGATGATTTCCAGAATTGTTACCGTGGGCAGTTGTCTAAAATCGCTCTATTAGCTTGACTTCACTATCTATCACACATCTAGTGAGTGTCCAACCGGTAACAGAAAATACATAGGGGTAGGTACGATTAGTTAAAAATGAGACAATTAAGCAGCTAAGTTGACGTTCCATAGAGATGCTCAAAGAGATGCTCAAGAAAATTGCACCACTACTGCTGCTAGTGTTGAGTCTGGCTATACATGGCTGCACAACTGGTGTCAGTGGTCTACAAAGCTATGTAGACAGCCTTAACGGTTATCAGTTTTTATATCCCAACGGTTGGGTACCTGTCACAGTGACTGATGGACCCGATGTCGTGTTCCACGATATTATTGAAAGCACCGAAAATGTTAGTGTGGTGATTAGCCCAGTGCCAGAAGGCAAGACCCTTGCTGATTTAGGCACACCCTCAGAAGTAGGGTATCAACTGCAAAAAAATGCCATTGCTCCTCCCGATTCTGGCCGCACAGCCGAGTTGGTTAATGCTGAAGCTCGTGAGGTAGCAGACAAGACTTATTATCTTTTAGAATACAACGTCCAACTGCCCAACCAAGAACGGCACAATCTCGCCAGTGTGGTGGTTAACCGTGGTAAGCTCTACACCTTCAATGCTTCCACTACCGAACGACGCTGGCGTAAGATGAAAAATTCGTTGGAGGCAGTGGTTAAGTCCTTTTCTGTGAACTACTAATTTTCTGTGAACTACTAAACAGTTGAACGCGCACGCGTGGCCAATAGGCCAAGGTTACAGGTTGTTTGGTTGAACGCGCACGCGTGGCC
>WTKN01000304.1:0-22563 GCA_011524395.1 Moorena sp. SS36440bin_2 | reverse complement strand
GGTTGTTTGGTTGAACGCGCACGCGTGGCCAATAGGCCAAGGTTACAGGTTGTTTAGTTGTTCGCTAAAGGCGTGCTGATCAGGTACAGTCTTCTTTGACGCTGATTGCATTAAAACCCTATTGCTAGCATGCTAGCAATAGGCATGCTAGCATGCCTGTTGCCTCTTGCCTCTTGCCTTCAAAGCATAAGCAATGTCGCTCAAACGTTTCTGAAAATTGCTATATGGATGTGCCAACTTTTGTATTAGCTTCAGCTTCTAAAGCTCGCAAACGATTATTGCAAACTGCTGGTATTGAACCGGTGGTCTGCCAAAGCAATTTTGACGAATCTCAAGTGCAGCATTCGGAGCCAGCAACGTTAGTACAGATTCTAGCTGAACAAAAAGCAAAAACTGTTGCTGATCAATTTAGTGACGCTCTGGTATTAGGCTGTGATTCTGTATTGAGTATGGAGGGTGGGATTTATGGCAAACCCCCTAACCCCTCTGAAGCGATCGCTCGTTGGCAACAGATGCGAGGGACTACTGGAGAACTCTATACAGGTCATGCTTTAATTGACTTATCTCGGAACAAAACCATAGTGCGCTGTGGTGTAACACGAGTTTATTTTGCCAATGTAAGCGATCGCGCTATAGAAGCCTATGTTGCCACTGGCGAACCCCTTAAATGTGCTGGTGCCTTTGCTTTGGAAGGTAGAGGGGGGCTCTTTGTTGACAAAATCGAAGGCTGTCATAGTAATGTTATTGGTCTGAGCTTACCCCTACTCCATCAAATGTTACAGGAACTAGGATATGAAGTTACTGATTTTTGGCAATAGGCATAGTAATTGGTTATTAGTCATATGTAATTACCAGTAGACTGTTAGCTGACTACTAAAAACTAAGAAATAAGGATTAGGGTAACCAAAAAATCTATGACCACTAAAGACGACTTTAAACAACAAATCAAGGCAGGTAACCTTAGGGATGCCCTGACCCTATCCCTAGGTGAAGCAGTGGAGTTAGAAATTACAACTTGGGTATCCTCATCTAGCTCAGCTTCTGATTCCTCAGCGGAACTAGACCAGCCAACCTCTGATTGCCAAATGCGTACTCGCATGAATATTGTTGATGGTGAAATCAACAACGAAGTTGGTTCAGAGTTTATGGGCAATGGGCCTTACACTGAACTGAAGCAATTTCACCTACAGCAGGTACAACAAGGACGCCAGACTATTCAGCAAAATTTGGAAAATTTGCAACAACTGTTTACTGTTCTGAGTACTACCATGGGTCAGTTACCTCAAGGGTCTGAGCTAGGTACTGATAGTCCCTAAGCGTCTATCTGCCAAAAAATAGAATACTATCTATTTAACACTAAAAAAAATATCAATAGTATTGAGGTGATCTCCTACTTCGGCGACAGGCAAAGTGTTCAGCAGTAATGGGCACTGCTAGGTTGCTCAATTCGTTGTGATCTGATATAAATTTAACCTAAATAATTGAAGTAACCGAGTATTTGTTGACGGTTGACGGTTGGGTGTTCACAGTCACTGATAAAGTCTCAAGAAAATCTATATCCTTTAAAGAATATTACCACTATAACCCAAGGGTGGACGTGGGAATATCAAAAACTATTTATTATTAGTAAATCTAAACTAAATTACAAAACTACCCTAATAAGAGCGAGTATAGTATTATGGCTCCTAGCGATGACTTCAGACAATACCTTAAGACAGGGAATATTAAAGAGGCTCTTGTCCTAGCCCTGAGCGAAGCAGTTGATTTGAAAATTACCACCTGGGTAGCTGAAACCAATGCTGATTTAGATGCAGCCCAGGCAAAACCTGGTCATCGTATGTGTACCCGCATTGATACGATTAACGGTGCCATCGATCATGAAGTGGGGGATCAATTTATTGGCAATGGTCGCTATAGAGAACTGCGGCAATTTCACAATGATCAGGTTGCTCAAGGCAATCAAATTATTCAGAGCAACCTTAAGAGTCTGCATAAGCTCTTTGAGGTTCTACTCACTCTAGGTTACCCAACTAGCACTACTGGGGTTATAGAGCCTGAATCCCCTAGGGGTGAAACCCATTTATTACCAAGCATAGAACCGGTAACTGAAACTAGAGTAGCCATAGAGTCAGTCGAGTCAGTCGAGTCAGTCGAGTCACACACACAGCATCCTGTCGATACAGTTACTAAAGCCGTTTTGGGGACTGGATTGGCAGCAGCAGCCGTTGCCTCTGCCTCGGAGTTAGTAGCAGAACCTCCCCCAGCTGAAGTGGAACCCACTCAGGCAACACCAGAGATACCCCCAACCATCTCTACTGACCTTGAGTCAGTAACAGCTCCTACCCCAGGGAACCTTGATGATTCATTGATTAATCCCTACACCGTAACTGAGCCGATCATCAAACCTGGATTGGTCGATGAAGTAGTCGATGAAGTAGTTTCTGATGCTGGTTTGTTTCCAGATACTACTGAATTGCCAGATATTACTGAATTGGAGGAGGAAGAAGCAATAGCAAACTTCCTAGATGATAGGTGGTCAGAAACTGAGTCAGTCTTGGTACCTCCATCCCCCATTGAAGAGGAAACAGAGATTATTCCTGACTTTCTACCAGATACGGCACCAGAACTGGAGTCAGTTTTGGTACCTCCACCCCCCATTGACGAAGAAACAGATATTAGTTCTGACTTTCTACCGGATACGGCACCAGAACTGGAGTCAATCTTGGTACCTCCACCCCCAGTTCCAGAAGAAACCCAGGCTAGTCCCGACACTTTCCTACAAACTGAGCCTGAATTGCTAGAAGTCCCCTCTGCAGAACTGGAATCCTCACTGATGCCATCGACAGATAGCACCCAGGGATTAGAATCGGAAACTGAACAGGACGATTGGGATGACTCGATGTGGGAATTACTTGAGTCTGTGCCTGATGAGCAACTAAATGACCAAGAGGTTTCAGATGCAGAAATTGATCAACAATGGCAGGAATTCGTTGAAGAACAATCCGAACCTGATTTAAATCCATCCGATGCAGTGGATAATCAAAATTGGGAACTCCTGACATTAGAAGATTTGGAGTCAACGCCCCCATCACCAGAACCCACAACTGAAGCTTCAAAGCAGGGATTAGAAGAGGATTGGGGTGATTTGTTTGAAGAAGATACACAACAGATTGATGAAAATCCTAACCTCCTCAGCCTAGAATCATTGGAGCTAGAAGAAAATGAGGATTGGGATGATTGGATGTTGGAACAACCGGAGGAGTCATCACTAGAATTGACAACTCCTGAAATAGATTCATTAGATGTCTCTGAGGATAATGAGTGGGAGAAATTAACGAAAAACGCTAATCCGTTCACTGCACCAAGCAATCTCAATGGATCAGCAACAGATTTAGAACTTGATGAAGACTGGGATGATTTCGCAACTGATGAACTGGAATCTTATCCATCTCTAGGAAATAGCTTGGATATATCGGCACCTTCGGAAGATCGAGATACTTCAGAACTGACAAATGACCTAACTAATGACCATAACTTTAATCAGGATGAATCTCAAGAGTTAGATCCGTTTCTAGAAATCTCTGATATCACCGATCAATCAGAGAAAGCATCTGAGGACCTCATGGAAGACTTGTTTGACTTTCCTGTGGCACAACAAACTGAACCTGAGCCCATAAAACTTGATGATGATAATTGGTCTAGCCTGGAAGAGTCACTATTTATCAAGAAACCACGTAAACAAGATGATTAATCTGGGCATAATTAGCTTTTTAGGTGGTGGCAAAGGAGAAGCAGTAAGCTTTGCCTGATACTTCGCCCGTGGCATAAACAGATTCCCCTAGGTTCATTTTGATTCCATAGAGGAGTCGAAATCGAGCATTCCTCCACCTATATTTAGGGTAGTTAATATATTCTTAAAATGGCCGTGACCAAGACCAGAAACCGTAAGCAACCAGCAACTACTGATGCAATATCATCTTTAAAACCAGGTGCGACTCGTGGGGACTTTAAGTCCCCACGAGTCGCACCTGATGTTAATTCTAGATTAGGTCAAACCCTAGATGAATTTTATAGCTCTTTGGGGGATGTCTTGATTGACATCACAGCCTTAGAAGTTAACACCATGGTAGTGGAGGAAATTAAGGGAGATAAGTTCATCCCCTGGGAAACCTACCGGGATATTTACCCGATCTCAGCGGACTATCTAGAGCAACAGGGAATTCACCAGTCTTTACGCGATCGCTACCTTGAGTTACGCAAAACCTTGGAACTAGAGTATACCGTGCTTCTGAGTGATCCCCATTCACCCTTGTATGATCCCACTGTTCTAGACCAGGCTAGAGGAGGCCAAGAAATCCTCACCGATCCCACAGTAGAACTGCAGCAAATTAACACCCGACTACCAAACCCTACTAAAACCAGCAGTTCAGAAGAAATGCTTCAAGCGCAACAGATTCTTAAGAACCATCGTTTCTTGCGTTGTTTGCGTAAGCTCAGTGAACTCAAAGCAGCACTGGATAGTCGAAATCAGGCATTGCTAAAAACTAATTCACACCAACGGGCAAATGTCAAGTCAATTAATGATTTAATTTGCGCCCAAACTGTGATTCAACTAGATGGTGATGTGATCAACCGCTATGCTCAGGAAATTGTTAACCATCCTGATCGAGATTTGATTCTACACATCCATAAGCAAGGAGTCACTGCTAGTCAACAGCAGTGGAGAGGATTGCTAGAATTTATTTTGGGTTTGGTACAGGCGTCAGTGAGATGGGGTAATGCTCAGAGTTTACCTTGGGGCAATTGATTTACTCAGCCTATGAGATGTCAAAACTTACCACTACCGATTAGGTAAAGTAACGCCATCCTAACCGCAACTCCACTAGTCACCTGTTGAGGAATTAAGCTAATATCGGGATCATCCATCAGCTCAGAACTAATTTCAACCCCTCGGTTAACTGGACCAGGGTGGAGAATGTGAACATTGGGTTTGCAAAGTTGGAGGCGCTCCCCGGTAATCCCATAACGCTGATGATATTCTCTCAAACTAGGCAACAAATGACTTGTCATACGTTCTTTTTGCAGCCGCAAAGTCATGACAAAGTCAGCATCTTTTAGTGCTGGTTCAATGTCCCAGTGAATATACAGCTTAGGATGACTAATTGGTAACTGTTGCGTAGACGTAAGGGAATGGCTGGCTTGACTTGTGATCGGTACTGTTGTTTTTAAAATCAGAGGGGTTTCGGTGTACTGCCTCTGGTGACCAAGGCTAGACTTAGCCCATAACTGTTCCTGTTGCTTTTCCCTAGGTTGTTGGAGACGAGTACTACTGTATTCAGCAAATAATTGCGGAAGTAGAGTAGGTGGTCCAGCCAGATGAACCTCTGCCCCTGTCGCCAGGAGACTCCAGATATTGGAACGGGCAACTCGTGAGTGCAAAATATCTCCAACAATGGTAATTTTTTTTCCAGCAAGCAGTTCTATGCGGGGATTGTCCCAGTCTAAGCAAGAACAAATTGTAAACAAATCCAGCAATCCTTGAGAAGGATGTTCATGTTGACCATCACCAGCGTTAAGTACACTTACCTGGACACCGAGTCGATTCATCTCAGTAGCAATAATTTGAGGAACTCCCGCCTGCCGATGGCGAATCACCATCATATTAGTTCCCATTGCCAGGTAAGTCTTTGCTGTATCAAGAATCGTTTCGCCTTTGCTTAAGGAAGATGTTCCTGGTGCAAAGTTGAGGATATCAGCAGAAAGACGTTTAGCCGCTAGTTCAAAACTGCTACGAGTACGGGTTGATGGTTCAAAAAACAAATTTGCAACCACGTGACCCTGTAGTGCAGGGACTTTTTTGGTGCGTCGGGACAATACTTCCCGAAAGCTAGCGGCAGTTTGTAAGACTGTATTGTATTCATCTGGCGTAAAATCAGCCAGGGCAAGAATATGGCGGCGAGTCCAGGTGGCATTTGCCATATAAGTCGTCAAGCAATTCAATAATTTAGCTTTGCTGCTCCTAACAGCTTTGAGAAATTCTGACACCCAGGAAATCCTAGATATCGATCAAGGTTAGCAGGTTGAGCAGTATTACCTACTTGGTATTATTGAGCCCCAACACCTAAGATAACCTCAGCGCAAACCTGTGTTAAGGAAAAAAGCTGGTTTAATGTTCGGACAACACCGATTTTTGAACAGGCCATGACAGATTGGTGGAAGTTTTACCAATGACTAATTACTAACGACAAAACCCAACAGACCATTTTCAAATTAAATTGAGGGGTATAACCCGTCATGCCAACTATTCAATAGTATGCTCTACTCAAGAATGTGGATCAAGAGGCACACATTTTTGTTGTTGTGCTTTAATCTTTTGCTGAACTTTAACTGGTACTCCCTTCACTGCTTTGCCATAGAGGCGTTGAAATTCCCGCTCAAAATGGGCAGCAACCATAGGGCTATTTATAACTAACACCGTCTCATCGTTCCTGGTATTTGCTGCTTTTGACCAGTTGTGAGAGCCTGTAATCACTATCTTTCCATCCAGAATGGCAAATTTGTGATGTAAGACATCTCCTTCTGACAACTGAGGCACACCGACAGTAGCAATCGGTTGACGCCAAGGACGGTTACCAGTCTCATATTTACACTTGTGAGCAACAGCTACTCCCATCATGTCCAAACCCTCACTGTAATAGCGAAAGGCAAAACTTGGCTCAATTAGCGCTTTGACCTTAACACCCTGTTGATGGGATTCCTCTAAAACATTGGTTAGCCGTTGCTCGGAAAAGACAAATAAAGCGATGTTAATCGTTTCCCTAGCCTGAGGAAGGATTTGAGCGATCACACCATTGCTACTCTGATGCCAAGGTTTGGTAGTGGAGGTTGGAGAGAATTTTATAGCGATAGTTGTATCCCCTACAGTTGTATCCCCCCCAGTTGTATCTCCCAGTGTCACTTGCTCTACTGGTCGCCATGGCTTCTTGAGACCAAACTTACTATCTGGTTTACCGCCAGCACCATCCCCCCACATCACGTTAAATTCCTGGGTGAATTGCTTAGCTAACTCTACACTGTCAATCTTAAGTAGATTGTTGGGATTGCCACGACTTTCTTGAAACTGAAAGTCACCATGTAGATCACTAAGAGTGAAGTTTGCTGAGGTAATAATAGAAACTTTGTTATCAATAACTATAAACTTATGATGCATTAAGCCACTGCCCCGAGAACCATCCGCTGTGTCATCAATCATAGGTACACCAGCATTTCCTAAGATAATTAAAGCGTCTCCTTCTGAAATTTCGGTTGCACTCAGCTGACCATCTCCGTCACGGTCGATCAATATTAGGGACTCATTGTAGCGTGAGCGTTCTCTTTGGGACAGTTTTGCTACTGACTCAGCGGTTCGTTTACTGACCGGAAGACTATAGTTATTGTCTAAAATGACTCTGACCTTGACACCAGCTTGCTTACGTTCTACTAAAGCTTGGGCAATTCTGGGGATACGCAACTCCTGAACCGCCACATCTACTGTTGACTTTGCTGATGCGATCGCATCCACAACCACTTGCTCCAAGTTATCTCCGTTCCGAGTTACTCCCCGGTAAGGATCGGTGTATTGGGCTGACCTACTATGATTAAAGTAAGCCTGAACCCAAGGGTCTTGGGGCAGAGGGGGTTCAACAGACACCTGTGGCTGAGCTTGTTGACAGCCACACAACATCAATAGTATCAGCAAAAGATAATACAAATTCCAGTAAATGCACGCTGGTTGGGAACTCAAGGCATCAAAAAACCCGATTGGATAGCTGATTTCCTCATGCTAACAGCACAATCTTCAAATAGATGCAGTTGTTGAATTAACATAAAATACCAGGGGATACCAGTTGCCATCTTGTTCAACTCCCCCCCTAATTGCCTTTTTTTTATGGAATGGCTTAAACCGAAGCCTAATTAGGGGGTTAGGGACTTTAACCCGAACTAGTGTCTTATGCCAAGACGAAAGAAAACATTCCCGTGTGGCCACAAGGGGTATGGTAAAACATGCCACCGATGTGATCAAAAAAACCGAGCACGGGAAGAGAAAAAACAGCAAAAACGACAGTGGGAGTCTAGTTTTGAACATGATCCCATTGACTTAAAAAACCTTCCTACCCATGTGGTTGTCAAAGCCCGTGGGATAATCGCTGCTTTGCAGAATCACCAAGATTACAGAGAATTTGGTGGCAAGCGGCTGCGCCACAACCGCTGGATCATCAGTATTCCTGTAACTCGCAACTACCGAATGATTTGTCACGACCAGGGTAGCTTATTGGTTCCTCACGCGGTTCTTTCCCACGAGGACTATAATGTTGGCAAACCAGGTGGTTAGTTATTAGTTATCAGTTATTAGTCACTCGTTATTAGTCATCAGTTATCAATCATCAGTTGGAGAGAGACCTGGAAAGGTTATATGCTGAAGGTAGAGATAGCTGGTTGCCTGAAAACCCATGCAAATTTATCTGGACTATAGCGCCAACACACCACCACGCCCAGAAGTGATTACAACTATGCAAGAAGTGCTTACCCAGCAGTGGGGTAATCCTTCCAGCTTACACCAGTGGGGTCAGCGAGCGGCCATTGTACTGGAACGAGCTAGAATACAGGTAGCTAGGTTAATCAATGCACCAGCGGAATCCATTACATTTACCTCTGGCGGTACTGAAGCGGATAATTTGGCAGTAATGGGGGTTGCTCAAGGCTACAAAACACCCCAGCATATGATTATTTCTAGTGTAGAGCATTCTGCGATCGCTCAACCAGTAGCCTGGTTGGAACAGTGGGGTTGGCAAGTGACTAGGCTACCAGTGGATTCTCTGGGAATGGTCAATCCCGGTGATTTAAAAGCTGCCCTACAGGCAAATACAGTTTTAGTCTCCGTCATCTACGGTCAAAGTGAAGTAGGTACGCTCCAACCTATTGATCAACTCGGAGAAATTGCTCGTCAACAGGGCGTCCTGTTTCATACCGATGCAGTTCAAGTAGCAGGACGGCTATCGATCGATGTTCAACAACTACCGGTAGATTTGCTGTCGATTTCCAGTCACAAAATTTATGGTCCAATGGGATCAGGGGCACTGTATATCCGCCCTGGTGTGGAGTTAGCGCCCCTGATCTCCGGTGGTGGACAAGAATCCCGATTGCGGTCTGGAACCCAGGCTTTGCCAGTAATTGCTGGGTTTGGCATGGCGGCAGAACTAGCCGCAGCCCAAATCATAACAGAGACACCTCGGTTAATTCGATTACGCGATCGCATGTTTGACCAACTTGCTGATACCCCCAATCTAATTCCCACTGGTTCTCGAGACTATCGCTTACCCCATCACGTTAGTTTCTGTGTGACTTCCCCTAGGGAGGGGGTGACTGGAAAAACTCTAGTACGCCAGTTGAATCATGCTGGTATTGGGATTAGTGCAGGTTCTGCTTGCCACAGTGGTAAACTGAGTCCGAGTCCGATATTGTTAGCAATGGGTTACAATGAGCCAGCTGCTTTGGCTGGAATTCGGTTGACACTGGGGCGAGATACCACAGAAGCTGATGTAGATTGGGCGGTGATTGTACTCAAGCAAATTTTGCAACGACTGATGCCACAACCAGAATTATCTAAGGTCTAACCTTGCTCAACAAAGGCTCAATTGCTCCTATGGGTAGGGTTAATTGGGTTGGATTAATGTGGCGAGACATTTATATTTGAAGTCATTAATATTAACAAGACTCGCGGAATTACCCACACCTGCGACGGGTGTTGAAGTTACCGTAAGGATAGTGGAACCTTTATGGTTAGTCGGCTATGCATAAAAGAGGTGCGACCCGTGGCGAATTTAATTCGCCGTTCGCGCCCCGCGTCTCCTACGGAGAAAGGAAAGCACACCTTTGGTTAAAACTTTGCCGATTTTGGCTCCACTATCCTAAGGTTTCGTCTCTAGGATGGAAAGCGCGCCTCAACTTATAATGCAAATCATTACGATTCATGCTAGAATGAAACTGGTTGCTGACCCGCCTGACTGACTAAAAGGCTACCTTATAAACGGTCTGATATCCTATCAGTTTTCAGACCATTAGGTGTACAAAGTACTAGCAGAGCTCAGGGAAGAGACAAGCCCCGGCTGGTTGACCATAGAGTCGTAATTCCAAGGTGAGTCTGTCGTAAAAGTTATACGTCTGCGGAAGGCGGATGTCTGCCTGTGGACGCTGAGTAAGACCAATTCCAGCAGGCGCGCGCCTCCAAGGCCGCGAGCAATCCCTCGCGGCCTTGGGTCGCGCCTCTGGTTGAGGCGTCGGTGGATGAAGCGGGAAGCCCTATTGACGAATAAGACCGTCCCTGATTGAGTTGAGATTGGAAGCCCCAGCCTCAGCGAAGCAGGCTGGGGTACTTCACAGTCTTTGATAAAGACACATACAAACAGACTCATGACTGAACTTCCTTTGACCTTAGAAGACGCGATCGCTCAAGCTAAACAAGCGACCAAAGCCGCCCTAGATGACGGTCAAACCAGGGTACAAGTGGAGTTGGTATTTCCAGAAATTGCCCTGCAAGCCCAGTCAATTGCCCAAGCATTTATTCCGATATTTGAGCAGTATGGCTCCGGGCTGAAAATATTCTTTCCTGATACCGGTGCTTCAGCCCTTGCCCTTCGTGACTGGGGAGAGGTACCGTTTAAAATTACTGATGTTGGCACCAGTCGCTCCCCAGCCGAAACTAGAATTGATGATGATGACCAAGTTTTCTTGCTAGTGGGCCCGTCTGCGGTGGAAGTAGCCCAAGTGGAAAAGATTTGTAATTTGGCTGGGGATCGCCCCTGTGTAATCCTAAATCCTCAGCTCGAAGATGTCTCGATTGTAGGGATTGGCTATGCGGCACGTCAGTTACGCGATCGCTTTCTGAAAACTCTGCAGTCTTGTTATTATCTGCGACCCTTTCCAGGAGGGGCTCTATGGCGTTGTTACCCTTCTGTGTGGCAAGTATGGCTAGAAATTGATGATGAGTATCAGTTGGTGACTGAAGAACCCAGCAAACCGACAGCAGAGGATATTGAGCAAATTATACTTAAGGCAAGTCTAGCTAACACAACTAGCCCAGAAGATTCTCAAAATATACCATCTGCCCAAAAAAAACAGTCGTTATTCTCAGGTATCCAGAAATTCTTAAATGCTCTGAGTCGTTGAACTCACAGTTGAACTCAGATCAGAAAAACGTTATAAAAAATCTAGCTAGGGAGGCAAGAAAACCTCGTCTGTATAGATCCGGGAGTGTTAAGTTACCTCTTAGCTAGTCAGTGAGATTAAATTTTAGAACTATCATAGAAGGAACCGGCGAACTTGCCAAGGCAAAAGGTTAAAAATGTTCGCGTAATGTGGAATTTTAGCTTTCCGAATGTCTAACAACCTAGATGCTCAGCCACCAGCAGTAATCAAAGACGAATTTAACCTAGATAACTTCCTCGAGGATATACCGGATATAGAGGAAGTGGAACAACCAACCACTGATATCCTCCAAATCGAGTCCGATGATGCTGCAGAACCAAAAGTTGGCATGGCAGAACTTAATACATTAGCTGATATCTTTGAAGGTCAGACCCCTGATTTGGATAAAACCTGGCAAGAAGAAGAAATTATCGCTCCAGATAACCAGCAGTTGTCTAGCCAATCAGAAAATTCTATAACTACAGACGAACCACAGGATTTATCTGACCTGATTAAAGAACTTGATGGGTTAGACATTCCAGAGGCAGCAGAGTCTAACGATGAAGATTTACTCAGTTTGTTCGATGAGGAATTTCCAGAAGAAGCAGCTTTTGAGTTACTACAGTCAAGGGAGTCAAATCCAGAGGAGATTCAACCTAACCCTACTCCAAGCCTTACAGATAAAGACCTTGAACAATTATTTGCTGTTGGGAGTACTGAAGGCAACCTAACTCAAACAACTAACCCAGCTGATGAATTAAGTAGTTTATTTGACGATACCTTTTTTGAAGAAAATAGCTCAAGCTCGGACAATATTACTCCCACAAAATTAGATAGTTATGGGATGGGCAAACAGCAGCCTATCCGACCAAGCACACCCCACGTCGAGCTCACCCACAGCCCTAGTCCGGGTCAGACCCACACCGACCTGAATGAATTAGATTTCAATCTGGTCAATGAGTTGGAGCTTATTCCAACTCACCCCCCTGCAAACCATGACCAGCCAGCAATTAAATCTCCATCAATTACAGGGTCTTCACACCCCACCTCGACTTCAGATCGACCCAGTGAGGCGTCTACACCTGGTCTTAGTTCAAGTGTAAAAGGAAAAAATAGAAAATCCGATCCCAGAAAATCAAACAAATTACCAGATTCATCACCAAAAGCCTTACCCACAACCCAAGATCAATGGCAGCAATTAGAGCAGTTGTTGGCAGAAGCTACGGCCCATTACCAAAAAGTTGATTTTGATAGTATAAAACCCCTGGATGTGAGCTTACCCACTATTGAAGTGGGATCAGAGCATACAAAAATATTTGATGAACTAGAACTCCTATTAAATGAAACTAGTAGCCCTGAACCTAACCACTCCCTAGACCAAGAAACCAGGAAAACCAATCAGGCGGACTCATTAGAGGATGACTTTAAAGAGCTCGAGCACTTGCTAGAGCAGGCAAATCAAAGCATATCTGCTATCCCAGGAGGGATAAACCAGGAGCTGTCCCGCCAAACAAGGCGTCCGAGGTCTAAGCTATTTGAACAAACCATGCGGGTACCGGTTAAACAACTGGACACCCTGAGCAATTTAGTGGGAGAACTGGTAGTTGGTCGCAATACATTGGAACAAGATCAAGAACGGCTGCGGCAATTCTTAGATAATTTATCCCATCAGGTATCGAGCCTAAACGATATAGGTTTGAAAATGCGGGACTTGTATGAGCGAACCCTGCTGGAAAATTCCCTATTGTCTAGTAGTAAGATTTACCGAACTACAAGTATCCAAGAACGGGAACAAGGAAACCAGAATTACTCCAGCTTAGAAGATTATCACCCCCTAGAAATGGACCGCTTTACAGGCTTCCATTTGCTATCCCAAGAGATCATTGAGCTGATTGTCCGGGTTAAGGAGTCGGCATCTGACATTGAGTTTTTGGTGGATGAAACCGACCAAGTAACTCGTACCCTCAGACAGGTAACCAATCAACTCCAAGAAGGACTGACGCGATCGCGTATGGTGCCCTTTGCCCAAGCAGCAGACCGAATGCCCCGTGCAGTCAGGGAAATTTCCTTGCACGAAGGCAAGGCAGCCGAGCTACATGTTGAGGGGCGGGAAACCTTGATTGATAAAATGATCTTGGAACACCTCTATGATCCTATGACCCACCTGGTCAACAATGCCATTACCCACGGGATTGAGCTACCAGAGGAACGGTTGGCTGCAGGGAAGCCTAGGGCGGGTAAAATCACCCTCGGGGCATTCTACCAGGGAAATCAGACGGTGATTTCCATTTCGGATAATGGGGGAGGCATTGATCCAGCTCGAATTAGAGCTAAAGCCCTTGAAAAGAATCTGATTTCCCCAACTGAGGCAAAAACCTTGAGCGACTTGGAGTTGTTCAATTTTATCTTCCACCCTGGGTTCACCACTGCTGAGAAAGTGACTGACACCAAAGGTCGAGGAGTAGGTATGGATGTGGTGCGCACCTGCTTAAGTGAAATTCGGGGAACCATTACTATCGACTCTACTCTCGGGCAAGGAACCACCTTTACCATTCGCTTACCCCTGACCCTGAGTATTTGTAAAGCCCTCTGCTGTGTAAGCGATCGCGCCAAAATTGCTTTTCCCATGGATGGGGTGGAAGATATGCAGGATGTTTCCCCTGACTGCATTCAGACCAATTCCCAAGGTCAAGCCTTTCTTCAATGGCGGGACACCCAGATCCCATTCAAGCCCCTGTCAGAGTTGCTGACCTATCATAGCCAACTCAGCAGGGCTAGTGTCTATGGCAGCCAACGGGAAGACAACTTGATTTCTGTGGTGGTACTGCGCAGTACAGGTAACATGCTCGCTGTAGAGGTTGATCAGGTATTAGGGGAGCAAGAAATTGTTATTAAGCAAATCGAAGGCCCTGCACCCAAGCCAGTAGGCATTACTGGGGCGACCGTCTTAGGGGATGGTCGCGTGATGCCCATTGCTGACGTCTTAGAACTGATTGACCTTGCTATGGGTCGGATTCGTAAAGATGGTGGTGTTGCGATCTGGCAAAGGATGGAAACTCCAACCGCCAAGGAAGCGGAGGCCAATCTGATCAAATCTGATCCCATGGTGTTGATTGTGGATGATTCCATCACAGTCCGAGAACTCCTTTCTATGACCTTCAGTAAAGCTGGTTATCGGGTAGAACAAGCCCGTGATGGTCAAGAAGCCTGGGATAAACTCCGGTCTGGTTTGCCTTGCGAGATCGTATTCTGTGACATTGAAATGCCCAGAATGGATGGTCTAGAACTGCTATCTCGCCTTCAAAAAGACCCAGATTTGTGCGAAATACCCCTGGCCATGCTCACCTCTCGTGGTGCTGATCGACACCGAAAAGTAGCTGCTGATCTTGGTGCTAGAGGCTATTTTACCAAACCCTATCTAGAAGACGTGCTACTAGATGCTGCCCAACGAATCAGGCAAGGGGAAGTGTTGTTAGCTCGAAGTAATTAACAGAGGTAATCCCAACGGGTAGCTCCGAGTAGCATCCTCAACTAAATCATCCCAATGCCAAACCAAAGACCATGACCAGACCTGGTTAGGGTAACAATACCTGTGGAGGATCGTACTTTTCGGGATCTAGAATCGGGGAATGGGAATTATGGATTGGGTACTTTAAAAAATAAGCTAATGACAACAAAAGCGTTTGACTTGAATTCGCATCAAAATACGGCATCGGGTAAGACAGGTCGGTTTCGCAATTGGATAGTGGGGTTCACGAAAAAACCGATCTCTCTCAATTCCCCAGCTTCCAATCCCCATTTCCTTATACCATTGATGACACTATCGTTTTGGGGACTACCTATCCTATCAGGGTTAGCCGCCAAAGCCTCAGATATCCCACTGAAAGTGGGAGTCGTGCAGCGCTTTGGAGATGAAGAAACTGACAAGCTAACCCTGAAAGCTGGCCCAGACGATCAGCTCACCGTCAAATTTTTAGGCGGTGATATGCAACCGAAAACCAAGCAGCTTACCAGCCTCAAGCTAGAAATAGTCAATAAACCCTTACAGCAGCCCCAGATCGAAGAGTACGTGGTCTTGAGTAACCATGGGACCTTTGAAACTGCAGAAGATAGTGCCAATAAATGGCGGGAAAAGGGGATTGAGGTGGAAATTGCCAAGCCTGACCGCTGGCAAGTGTGGGCAAAACGGAGTGTTTATCAAACCCCTTTATTGCGACGTTTACTGCTAGCAAGTATCAAAGCCAAAGGTGATAACACTGCCTATATCGATACTAATGTTGTCACCGAAGTGCCCCATGCTTCCTTTGTAATTGGTGACTATCGCTACCATCGACGGGAAATCGATATTACTGCTGGCAAAAATCGGATCTGGGTTAGCAAAGGAGAAAATAGCCGTAGGACAAGACTTTATCCTGGTAGTCTACGGATCCAGCCCAATGCCTATGGTGACTATACCTTAGTAAATCAGGTACCTCTAGAAAGCTATTTGCGCGGTGTAGTACCTCATGAAATTGGAGCTGGAGCACGCTATTCAACCGTAGCTGCCCAGAGCATTATTGCTCGCACCTACGCCTTGCGGAACCGACGCCGATTTAATGTTGACGGTTATGAACTCTGTGCCGATACTCACTGCCAGGTTTATTTCGGAATAAATCAAACCAATCCGGTGGCTGACCGTGCGATCGCAGCAACTAAAGGACTAGTGCTGACCTACAACAATGAGTTAGTAGATGCTCTGTATTCAGCAGCAACTGGTGGAGTCAGTGCGCCTTTTAGTGATGTTTGGAATGGGTCAGAACGTCCTTACTTAAGAGCAGTGGTAGACTCCCCATACTCCCTCTGGAATTTGTCACAAAAATCCTTAGCAGACGAACAAAATTTCCGTGAGTTCATGAACTTGAAGCAAGGATTTAATGAGACTGACAATAGTTACTTATTCCGCTGGAAGTACAACAATAGCTTAAAACAAGTCACCAGCCATTTACAACGCTATCTCAAAAAAACCAAACACCCCCTTGCCAACTTCACTACCATTGAGCATATGGAAGTGGTAGAGCGTTCACCAGCAGGACGAGTGCTGAAAATGGCGGTAACAACGGATCGGGGTATGCTGGAGCTGAGTAAAAATGAAGCCCGCAGCGCCTTTGGTCCTCCCCGCAGCACCCTCTTCTACGTAGACCCGATTTATGACCAAGCCAACCAAACCCTCAAAGGCTTCGTGTTCGTAGGTGGCGGCTTTGGTCATGGGGTTGGCTTTAGCCAACACGGTTCCCAAAATTTAGCTAAACTCGGTTGGTCCGCAGAAAAAATTCTCAGCTTCTATTATCCTGGTACTCAAATTCAGCCTTTGAACAATTCTATTATATTCTGGCAAAATGCCAGCGCACTAGTCACGCCCTAGTCTAATTAAGGGGAAAAGGGGGGAGAAAGTGAAGATACGGAAGAATTTCCGGAAAATTACCTTCTTCTCCTCCTTGATTGAGCAATAAGCGCGTTATTTCGCCATCACCCCATTACATCATTATCTCATCACCCGATTTTCGGCGATGGGGAAGTTAAGAGCTTAAAGAGTAAAACACCCAACTTTTAAGCTCTCTTACTTCCCCTCTGTTATTAGTACTTAGTAGAGTGCTTCCTCTTGATGAGTAGTGATCGTGCAATCAGAGGTGGGGTAGGCCACACAAGTCAGAACGTAGCCAGCGGCCATTTGGTCATCATCCAGGAAGGATTGGTCTGACTGGTCAATACTACCACTCTCTACTTTGCCAGCACAGGTAGAGCAGGCACCCGCACGGCAAGAATAAGGGAGATCTACACCTTGCTCCTCGGCAACGTCGAGAATGTACTCGTCCTCAGGAACGTCAAGGGTTGACTCGCCATCTGGTGTTTTCAAGGTGACTTTGTAAGTTGCCATGTTTTAGTAATCCTCTCGATTTAAAACAATAGTAGAGACTTTGTGAGTATACGGCAAAAGCCTATCCTTTGGTTGAAGGAGCTTGGCATGCTTATTTTTACTCCATCTCTGATACTACGGGAAAACTCTCAGTAGATTAAGACAGATTAAGAATGAAAGGCTTAATCGCCAAATTGATAAGTTTTACTTATATAATATTCACAAGTATCTACACCAGAGACTTAGCTGTAAAACCGGTCTATGAAAATGCTCTAATATCTAGGTTTAACAGGTTTTTTAAAGATCCTATCTCCCTAAGATAACTTCGGCAAAATCCTTAGGAATTTATAATTAGAAATACTTATCATTAGCATCTAAGACCTGTATCAACACATGAGGTGATCCGCTGATGGCCTGATCGATAAAAAGGTATATCACTTGCCAGGGTTGAGATCGGTTTTGCGGTATCATGGTAATTTTGCAATGACCAGCAAAAAAGGAACAGAAATTGTAATGGCTCAGATGTATTATGATACCGACGCTAACCTAGACCTACTGGCGGATAAAACTATAGCTATTATCGGCTATGGTTCTCAAGGTCACGCCCACGCCCTTAATCTTAAAGAGAGTGGCATGAATGTGATCGTGGGACTCTATCCAGGTAGTAAGTCTAAGGCCAAGGCTGAAGAAGCAGGCTTAACCGTCCACACAGTGGCTGATGCTGCTAAAGCGGCTGACTTGGTGATGATCCTGCTGCCGGATGAAGTGCAAAAAACCATTTATCAGGCAGAAATTGAGCCAAATCTGACCGAGGGTAATGTTATTGCCTTTGCCCACGGCTTCAATATTCATTTTGGTCAAGTTGTTCCCCCAGAGTTCGTAGATGTGATCATGGTTGCTCCCAAAGGTCCAGGACATTTGGTGCGGCGCACCTATGAACAGGGAGAAGGGGTACCTTGTCTATTTGCTGTTTACCAGGATGCCACAGGCCAAGCACGCGATCGCGCCATGGCTTACGCCAAAGGAATTGGTGGTACCCGTGCCGGGATTCTTGAAACTACCTTCCGGGAAGAAACAGAAACTGACCTATTTGGTGAGCAAGTTGTATTGTGTGGCGGCTTGAGTGAATTGATTAAATCTGGATTTGAGACCCTAGTCGCTGCTGGTTATCAACCAGAATTGGCCTATTTTGAATGCCTTCATGAAGTCAAACTGATTGTTGACCTAGTCGTCGAAGGTGGTTTAGCTAACATGCGGGATAGCATCTCCAACACTGCTGAATATGGTGACTATACCCGTGGGCCAAGGATTGTTACTGATGAAACTCGCGCCGAGATGCGTAAAATTCTCAAAGAAATTCAATCCGGTCAATTCGCCCGTGAATTTGTCTTGGAAAATCAGGGAGGTAAACCCGTTTTCAAGGCTATGCGCCGTCAGAATAAAGAACATCCCGTTGAGGAAGTTGGTAAAGACTTGCGCGCTATGTTTAGCTGGTTGAAAAAAGTCTAAGCATTCTTGACCGTTGACGGTTTACGATTAACCTTTTAAATCAGCACTTACTTAAATTTGGCAGGACTTACGTCATAACTATAACTCGTCGGATCGGTAAATTAATTATCCTACTACTTATAGTATTTAAACTCAAGTTTGGCGTAAGTCCTGTAAATTTAAGCTTCTACCTTATAAAGTGGGACGATGATGAATCCAAGGGTTTGCAGCTTCCAACTGAGCCGCTAATGCTAATAGTCTTGCTTCTGATGCTGGAGGTCCCACTAACTGAATTCCTACAGGTAAACCATTCTCATTAAAACCAGCAGGAATTGCGATCGCAGGAAGTCCAGTAGCATTAAATGGTGGACACGGTCCAATCCAATTAATAATATTATTCAAGGTTTTTTGATAACTCAAATCCTCCCACTCTCCTACCCGAATTGGTGAATGTAAATAAGTTGGTAACACTAGCACATCAAAGTTGTTAAAGAATCCCACAATTTGACGGGCTATAATTTGTAGCTTACTCACCGCTTGTAAGTATTCCCCAGCAGTACCGGATTGTTCAGCAATCCAGCGATTCATCGGACTTAAGGCTTCTAAGGGAATTCCTGCTGAAGCTACCCCAGCTTGCCATACTGTCTTAAATGGTTCTAATATCTCACTGAAATCTGGACAACCTGGTTCAACCAGATGTCCCATTCCTTCCAGTCGCTGCACCGTTTCCAGCACAATCTTTTCACATACAGCTGACGTTTCTGCGATCGGTTTAATCGATGTGGCAAAACTAATCCGCAAATTATCCAGTTGTTGATCGGTAGCCTCTAGAAACGATATATCTGGGTCAGGTAACCAGTAAGGGTCTCCAGTAATATAGCCAGACATCACATCCAGTAAAGCAGCTGCATCAGCTACCGTCCGTGCCATCGGACCAAGACTAGCAATACCACTTTGAAAGTCTCCTGCTGGAGCGTAAGAAATACGACCTCGTGTCGGTTTAATTGCCACCAAACCACAGCAAAAGGCTGGACCGCGCAGAGAACCCCCAGCATCGGAACCTTGGGCAATGGGAGATAAGCCAGCTGCTACTGCTGCCGCTGAACCGCCACTAGACCCCCCTGGTGTGTAGTCCAAATTCCAAGGATTGCGAGCCGGTGGAAATCCTGGGGGTTCGGTATAGGGTAACGAACCCAGTTCAGAAGTAGCAGTTTTACCTAAAATAATGAATCCAGCTTGCTTGATGCGGGTGATTACCCCATCATCATAGTTAGCAATATTGTCTTTGAGGGCAGCCACACCAAAGCTACAAGGGAGTCCTTCTACAGCCCTGAGGTCTTTAATCGCAATTGGAACACCAAAAAATGGAGGAAGTTTAGAAGTATCGGTAGTTTCGGCAAGTTGTTCCGTTTTGGCTTTAGCATCCGCCAGTGCCATGTCAGATGCCACAGTGAAGTAACTGCCTAGTTGGGCATTTAATGCTTCGATGCGTTCAAGGTAGAGTTGGACTAAATCCAAGGGTGATATGTCACCCTTGCGGATCAGTTGGGCTTGCTCTAGAGCTGGAGTAAAGGCTAGGTCAACTTGATTCATAATGGTTTTTTGCCATCAAGGGATGCTTTTTTCTAAAAAAAAATGCCTAAGAGTATTGCTTACCAATACTCTTAGGCGTTGAGATGCTAGTTAGTAAAAAAGTAAATTCTTAAAATCTCAAAGCTATACAAAAATAAGAGCCAAAGTTTTTCGTTAGTCTAGGGACTATACCACTTCACCGCCTCAACACACAACATGCCTTCACCTTTTCCTGGGATGAATCCCTACCTGGAGAAACCAGAATATTGGTCACAAGTTCATAAGTGGCTAATTGTCCTGATTGCCCAAAGCCTTAACCCCCAGCTACGTCCGAAGTATCGGGTAGCAATTGAGGAAAGAGTCTACAACGCTACTGGTGATGATTCGATGCTAGTAGGAATTCCTGATGATGTAGTCGTTCAAAGTTCTCAAAGCAACCACCAAGATCCGTCAGCTCTGGTTACCGTTGCTGCTCCTAGCGTTAAACCAATGAAGATTGCTCTACCGATGACTGAAATGGTTGTTAAAGAGTGGTATTTAGAAGTGCGAAAGGTTGAAACTGGCAAAGTAATTACTGTTATCGAAATTCTTTCTCCCAAAAACAAACGGTCTTTAGAAGGGCGCAGCACTTATGAAACCAAACGGCAAAAGATATTAGATAGCTTAACCCATTTGGTAGAAATTGATTTACTGCGTCAAGGAAAACCGATGGCTATGAATACTCAAGCCTTCCAGAGCCACTATCGAATCGTGGTCAGCCGTTCTCAAGAACGTCCCCAAGCGGATTTATATGCTTTCAATCTCCCCCAAGCAATTCCTTCATTTCCTTTACCTCTCCAACCAGACGATCGAGAACCTATCGTTAATTTACAACAATTATTACATAACCTTTACGACCAAGGGAGTTATGATTTAGCGATTGATTATAGTCAAGATCCGCCACTACCTTTATCGACCGCAGATGCAAGTTGGGGAAAGCAAGTCTTGATTTAAGAGTAGCATGTAGTGTTGAATTTTAATATAGCAATTCTACGACTTGTGAGGTTCACTAATAGTGAAAATATCAAAAACATGAGTCATTGGTGATGAAGCCTTATTCATTGGACTTTAGACAGAAAATAATTGAAACACATAATAACGAGGATATTTCTATTAGAAAACTAGCTGAACGTTTTAGAGTAGCGAAAAGTTTCGTACAGAAGTTGCTGAAACAATATAGAGAAATCGGAGATATAGCCCCTCGACGTTCTGGTGGCAATCCCAAACCAAAACTCAACGAAGATAATTTAGTTAGTTTAGTGGAAATAATAGAAACAAATAATGATGCAACTCTATCAGAACTGTGCGAGCTGCTCGAAGAAAAAGTTAAAATTAGAGTAAGTAGAGCAACAATGGCAAAGATCATAAAAAAGTTAAACTATAGTTTCAAAAAAAAACACTATATGCAGCGGAAAAAATTAGTGAAATAGTACTTAATAAACGTGTAAAATATTGGGAAAAAATTAAAAATTTGAAAGCTGAAGACCTTATATTTATTGATGAGTCAGGGATTAATTTAGCAATGGTAAGGCTTTACGCGAGAGCTTTAAAAGGACAACGGGCGAGAGGAGAAAAGCCTCTAAAAAGAGGTAAAAATATTTCAATGATTGGTGCTTTGTCATTGTCAAAATTGCTGGCATCAATAAATATATATGGGTCTGTAGATGCAGTTACATTTGAAGGATTTATTCGGATAAAATTAGTACCAAAACTTTGGAAAAATGCCTGTGTCATTATGGATAATGCCAAAATACATTTGGGAGAAATGGTAAGAAAAATGATTGAAGAAGCTGGAGCTCAACTAGTTTATTTACCCCCCTACTCTCCCGAATTTTCACCCATAGAAAATTTTTGGTCAAAAGTTAAAAGTACTTTAAAAAAAATCGGAGCAAGAACCTATAAAGATTTAATTGATGGGATTACCTCCGCAATCCTGAAGGTGACTCAAGAAAATATTCATAACTGGTTTACTCATTGTTGTTACTGTACCTCATGAGTCCTAGAAACGCTATAACCCTCTTCTGTCACTTTCCGAATTCAATGATTAACAAATAAGCCAGATTATCCAGAATAAAAAAATAATTGATATTGATTAATTTCACTAATTAGCTGATTTAATCCCAGCAATAAGTTACTATTAGGCAAAATATCTAACCCGGGAAAAATAATCCATAAAATTATGATGGGTTGAATCAGTAAACGAAAATTGTTTAACACATTCTTCCATCCACCTTTATGATTCCATTGTTGATGATTACTCACCTGGATATCATCAGCATCTGTCACCTTATTGGCCAGAAATGTTGAATGCCTTAATAAAACTTTACATATAGAGATATAATGGTCCT
>WTKN01000402.1 GCA_011524395.1 Moorena sp. SS36440bin_2 | reverse complement strand
TTGCCTATTGCCTATTGCCTATTGCCTATTGCCTATTGCCTATTGCCTATTGCCTCTTATCTTTTCCCTGCTCCGAAGTCCCTGCTCCCTGCTCCCTACAACCCAGACATTCGTACCTCAAAAGTCGTAGAATTTGTATACAAAACTGAGACAACTGAGACAAAAAGCGATGCAGCGCGGTCTTGGGGAGGCAGCGCTGCATCGCTCCCAAGAATTTATGAAATTTTCATGTCCCACTTTCCTTAGAACTTTGTTCACCAGAAGCTCGCTGCTGATTAACCACAACTATAAACTCCTCTACAGAAGCAATGGTAATTGCCTGTCTGTGCAACATTGTCAAAATCGAGTCATCCTTAATTTGGTTGATTGTTTCCACCAACTCCCTAGGCACATCTTCAAAACGAACCCGAAGTACTTCCAGCAGCCATTCTCGACCTTTTTGTATAACCCCCTCTTGACGAGCAAGGCGTTCAAAACTAGTAATGTAACGCATACTACTCTCCTCTTCGTAGCGATGCAGCGCGGTCTTGGGGGTTTCCCCCATGAGCGACTGCATCAAGACAACGTCTAATTTCTTCTGTAAAGCCGGTTTGCCAGCTATCGGGTAAACTAATTAGCCAATCAATTAACCGGAATAACTCTAGGATATCCTGCCTGCCATAGCCCCGTTGATACAAACGTTTCGCAACTTGTAATTTAATCTGATATCGTTGCTGAACATCTTGTTTAGTTTGCTGATTGGCTCGATGAGCTGCAATAATTACAGCGAAAGGATTGTTACTTTCTTCCAACACCTGGGACGAATAATCCAGCAGTTTAACAATCGGGAAGCGCAACAACACCTCACACCCCCAAATCGTGTAACTATATTGATTCGGTCGCCAGGATTTGCTTTCATCAGCTAGAACAGCTAGACTGACTACTTGACGCCGATATTTGTCAAAAATGCGGTAGTTGTACACATAAATCCTCTCAGCAAACACGGATTCGTATTGACTTTGGACTTCCACATGAATTAATACCCAGGTTTCCTGGCCATCCGTGCGCCAAACCTTAACTAATTTGTCTGCTTCCCTAGTGCTAATTTCCCCATCCCGCGCTATCTGTTGGAATTCCTTGTCCAGAAATTCATAGCCTTTATCCCAGTCAATATTTTCCTCAATTTCGGGAAATAAAAATGCCATAAAGGGTTGGAAATATAAGGAAATTGCCTCTTTCCATGGATTATCGTAGTCTGCACGTTGATTGGTCATTATTCATGGAATAAATTAAGAATTTAGAATTAAGAATTAAGAATTAAGAATGAAAAAAAATCCAATTCTAAATTCTACATTCTAAATTCTACATTCTAAATTCATCCAATCGCCCCCAACGTTTTCAGAGTTGCTTTCTGTGCCTCAGTTAACCCTCTAACTCCAGTAATATTCATGGCTTCATAGAGTCTAGGAGTTCTCAGGATTTTCAAACACTCCCCCGTTTCTAAATCCTTTAGTCTGACGGTTTGGTCTTGAGACCCACTGGCCAGAATTTGACCATCTACACTGAAAGCGACTGAAGAAACCAGATGGCTATGTCCGGTGCAAATGTCAAGGCACTCCCCTGTGGAAACATCCCAAAGTCTCACCGTTTGGTCAGCACTGCCACTGCTTAGGGTTTTCCCATCAGGACTGAAGGCAACTGACAATACCCAATTGGTATGTCCCGTCAAGGTTTTGCAGCACTTACTCTCACCAATATCCCACAGCTTCACCGTGTGGTCTGTACTGCCACTAGCCAAAAGCTGACCATTGGGACTAAAGGCCACGGAGTGGACTCGATTACTATGTCCGCGCAAAATTCCTATACAGCTTCCGGTCTCACAATTCCATAACCTCACCGTGTGGTCAGCACTGCCACTGGCTAAGGTTTTCCCGTCATTACTGAATGCCACTGAACATAGTCTATCGGTATGTTCTTGAAACGTTCTGATGCAGTGACCTGTGCTGACATCCCACAGCTTGACCGTGTGGTCGGCACTGCCACTGGCTAAGGTTTTCCCGTCACTACTGAATGCCACTGAAAATACCCAATCAGTATGGCCATGCAGTGTTCTCATGCAGCGACCTGTGCTGACATCCCACAGCCTAATCGTATTGTCTGTACTGCCACTGGCTAAGGTTTTCCTGTCACTACTGAATGCCACTGAATAGACAAAGTCAGTATGTCCGGGCAAGGTTCTGATGCAGCTACCAGTACCATAATCCCATACTCTCACCGTGTAGTCGTTACTGCCACTAGCCAGGATTTGACCGTCACTACTAAACGCAATTGGCATTGCCCAATCCGTATTTCCATACCAAGTTTTCAAGCATTGACCGGTTTGACAATCCCACAGCTTCACCTTTTGGTCTAAACTCACACAGACCAGGGTTTTGCCATCTGGACTAAAGGCCACTGAAAATACCTGATTGCTCTGTCCATGCAAGGTTTTCAAACATTCATTGCTGCTAGTATCCCAGAGCCTGACTATGTGGTCGCCACCGCCACTAGCCAGGGTTTTGCCATCTGGACTAAAGGCCACTGAGTAGACACCGCCACTATGTCCTGTGTAAGTTCTTAAGCAGCGACCTGTGCTTACCTCCCAAAACTTCACCGTGTGGTCGCCACTGCCACTGGCTAAGATTTTCCCGTCACTGGTGAATGCCACTGACCCGACGCAATCCCTATGACCGGTGCCAGTGTTCAGGCATTCACCAGTGCCACTATCCCAGAATTTTACCGTGTGGTCGTCACTGCTACTGGCTATAGTCTTACCATCTGGACTAAAGGCAACGGATCTAACCCAACTGCTATGTCCGGTCCAAGTTTTGAGACATTCTCCAGTTTTGATATCCCAGAGTTTCAAGGTGTGGTCGCCACTGCTACTGACTAGGGTCTTACCATCTGGACTAAAAGCAACTGAACATACCTCATTACTATGTCCGGTAAAAGTATTCAAGCACTTACCGTCACTGACATCCCAAAACTTAACAGTGTGATCGGCACTGCAACTGGCTAGGATTTTACCATCATGGCTAAAAGCAAGGTCCCGTACCAAATTGGTATGACCCTCACATAGCAACACTAGTTTACCGCTTGGTACTTGCCACAGGCGAACCTTCCAATCTGTATCACAGGTTGCTAATAGTTTACCATCTGGGCTGAATGCTGCTGATAAAATATTTCCTAAGGTTTCTGTAAACACTGAGCTGGTCAAGTCACAATGGGCGAAATTGACATTGTGTAATTTAATTCCCTCTAGGTTAGCTTGCCAAACTGTTAGATTAGAAAAGTCATAGCTGCTTAAATCTACCTGTAATTGGCGCAGTATATTAATTATATTACCGCAGCTATATGCCGTTTCTTTAGTTATTTTGTTTACCGTGGAAGTTGGGTACCGCAGCATTGATATAATTTCCAGCAAGTGATTGCTGAGCTGTTTTGTGCAACCAAAACGAGCGAGTAATCTTTGAATAATCGGTTCGAGAATCAGAGAGACTTGACTATCCCGAATATACTCATGGGCAGTGGCTTTGACTAATGCGTGAGTGCGCAACAGATCCAAATTTTGACTAGTAATTTCCTCAGGAATCTGCTCAATTAATCGATTAACCATGTATTCCATAACTACAGGTTGTTGGGTAAACCCAGCCGAGGTTTTCTCAATTAATGATCGCCGTTGTAGAGACCCTAGAGACTGTAAAATGTCAGGAGCGCATCGGTGGCAGAAAACGTCCTGTTCTAACTCTTTAAAAAAAACCGGTTCGCGATTAATAGCTAGCCAGTACATCAGCTCTTGTTGTGTAGCACTCAAGCGCTGAAACTGCCGATCTAGCAAATCCCGAATATCATCAAAAATGAATGAGCCTTGCTTTAAAAAATTTAGGAACTGAGCAATATTGCCATAAAAAAAGTCTCTGACCAGACAAGCCACCATTTTTAAGGCTAAAGGATTGCCAGCATAGTGCTCAATTATCGTCAGCCAGTGGGTGTCATCCCCAGCAAAATTTCCTTTTTCCTTCAGGATTTCCTGCCCATGGGTTTCTGATAACCCTTTGAGTGGGAAGGAACGAATGGGTAAGTTTTCCCCCTCCAGGATAATCAAGTCCTGGGGTGGCTCCCGAGAGGTAAGCAATAGACAGCTGTGGTGGGCGGTTTCACCAATACTTCTGAACAGCTCACCGTATTCAGCATATCCTTCTCGATAACTACCGGTGCGATCGCTACTTTGGAGAATCGACTCAACATTATCTAGAATTAGCAAGCAACGTCCTGCTTGTAAATACCGAATCAATCGCAGCATTTTGCCATCCACAGAGGAGGGTAAATTGGTTTCCTGCTGTCGAGACAGAAATTGAATCAGGTCTGCCAGGAGTTCTTCTAGGGGAGGCGCATTGCGTAGAGTGCGCCAAATCACAAACTCAAATTTATCTTCCAGAAGATGGGCTAAGCTCACAGCCACAGAGGTTTTACCAATTCCCCCCATCCCTAGAAGTGTCACCAGGCGGCAGTTGTCCTGAAGAATCCATTGCTGTAGGGTGTTGAGTTCCTCAGTACGACCGTAGAAATCTCTTAACTTTGGTGCTTGTCCCCAATCAACACGTTTAATTTGAGCCACAGTGGGACTCTTGTCGTTATTGATTTGATCTGCCTTAATCTGATCTGACTCAACAACCTTTTCCCAATCAACCCCTACAGCATCACAAATGGCGATAAAGGTGTTACAGCGAATCGGTTGTCTGGCCCAAAATCGGTTTAAGGTTGCCCTAGAGGTTAAGGCAGTGCTAAACCAAGCTTCTGCGGTTTTGTTCCATCTTTTCAGGCGTCTAGCCCGGTCAACCAATTTTAGTCCTAATTCAGAAACTCGCACCGAATTCTTCATAGCGAAATCTAGTTGTGATCACTATCCAAGCTAATTGTTATAGAAAAATATGAGTGTATCATGAAGTCAATCTTAGAGAATTAAAATAATATAGCACTACCGATGAAGGTCAGAACATTGTCAGCCATGCAAAGCGCGAGTGGGGGAAACCCCCGCGTGAAGGCGCTGCATCGCTCCTAAACTCCGAAACGTAAGTCATAGCTGACTTATGACTTATGACTTCTAACTTCTAACTTCTAACTTCTAACTTATGACTTATGACTTATGACTTATGACTTCTAACTTATGACTTAT
>WTKN01000390.1 GCA_011524395.1 Moorena sp. SS36440bin_2 | reverse complement strand
GGAACAGGGAACAGGGAACAGGGAACAGGGAACAGGGAACAGGGAACAGGGAATATAAAAAAATATCTGTACATTATTACTATAAATATCTCTATATATAGCATTTTTAAATCAATTGACGTGTGGCGAAAGTTATTCCCAGAAGAAAATATTGCTTTAGATGAGTTATCAGAAAGATTAGAATATTATTGTCTTAACCAAGGGATGGATGAGGCTAAGCTAACTCCTTTGTTAGACCGTGAAGCCGCACTAAAATACTTGGAGGAATAATACTGATTTCTGTTCCCGATTCCCGATTCCCGATTCCCGATTCCCTCTTACAAACTGTAGAGCAATTAATTCTCAATTAACAACGCCCCTATTCAGCTCTGGCTTAACCCAACAAGCCACTTCATGGTCAACACTTACTAATTCCAAGTTAGGATCATTCTGCCAACATTTATCAATCACGAAAGGACAACGAGCAGCAAAGGGACAACCTTGGGGATAATTAGTTAAATCTGGTGGTAACCCTTCAATGGTCTGCAAACGCTCTTGGCGCTGTTCATCCAGACGGGGAATACTGTTGAGTAAACCAATAGTATAGGGATGGCGAGGATTTTTATAGAGTTCCATCACCGATGCTTGTTCTACGACTTGACCGGCATACATCACTAAAATCCGATCCGCTAATCCCGCCAATAGTGCCAAATCATGGGTAATCCAAATCACGGCTATCCCAATTTCTTGGCGCAGTTTCTTGACTAATTCTACAATTTGGGCTTGGATAGTCACATCCAAAGCAGTGGTAGGTTCATCGGCAATCAGCAACTGGGGATTACAGGCTAATCCCATGGCAATCATGACTCGCTGGCGCATCCCTCCAGAAAATTGGTGGGGATAGTTACTAATCCGTTCCGCTGCACCAGGAATTCCCACTAATTCTAAGAGTTCAATCGCCCTAGATCGTCCTTGCTCTCGGCTCATCCCTTGGTGTAACCGTAGGGCTTCAGTAATTTGCCTTTCTACCTTTAGTACTGGGTTAAGGGAAGTCATGGGGTCTTGAAAAATCATAGCGATACGGTTACCCCGGATTTTCCGCATTTCCCCCTCACTAAGCTTTTGGAGGTCACGCCCTTCAAAAATGACCTCACCATTGGTAATCTTTCCAGGAGGAGACGGGATTAGTCCCATAATCGACAGGGCGGTGATGCTTTTACCAGAACCGGATTCACCAACAATCCCTAGGGTTTCCCCTTGATTGACCTGGAAGGAAATACCATTGACAGCATGGACAGTACCAGCTGGGGTGAAAAAGCGTGTTTCTAGATTACGAAGGTCTAGGATTGGTGACAAGGGAAGAATGAGCAAAGGGTCAGTTTAGTATAGTTTATAGCAAAGGGAATAGGGAGTAGTGAATAGGCAAGAGGCAAGAGGCAAGAGGCAAGAGCCAATAGGCATGCTAGCAAGAAAGAACAGCTAAGTCGGACATGGGAAAAAATTCTGTTTACTATGAGAAACGCGATCGTCGATTTCATAGTTTTCTACTCCCGATTCCCGATTCCCGATTCCCGATTCCCGATTCCCTAGTTCTATAAAAAACATTCATCCAATCTATTTTTAATAGTTGCAGCCCAACCAATAGGGGATTCTTCGGCATAAAATATCGCAGCTGGTAAATGACCTTTAGGAGCGTCTAAACTAAAGGTTAACTGAGAATAAGAATGCCAAGAATCGGCATCACCCTTGCGCCATCCTACTAGATCGGCGAATTGATTATAATCTTGACTAACTTGCTGCCAAAGTTGAGATTGTATTCTAAATCCAAAATGACCTTGACTATACTCCTCCCAAAGCTGATTTAGTGTTAGCAAATCCTCACAGGGAAACTCTAGTAAGTCTGATTCTCTGAGATAATTCAACCCTTGAAGCCATTCTTGGTCTTTTTTACTAACCTTCTGCTGTTGTCTAAGGGTTTTAGCTATGGATAATACAATTTTATTGGTTTCTACATCAGCAGCTTTCCACTGCACTTTCATCAATAAAGTCTTAAGGTGAGTGTAGTCTATTTTTAAATTAGGCATAGTTCTTTGCTCCGAAGTTCCAATTACCTTTGCTAAACATTTACATAATTCAGAGTTGAATGAATTTTTATTAAATGTTATAAAGCTTGCTGGATTTACAGATAAAATACCTTTGGCAATAAAAATCAGCCATCACGTTGGAAGAAATAACTACATTTTTCAGCTATCAGCTAATGCTTACTTGAAAATTTTACTAAGGAAAAATAGTCATGACTAGTAAATTAGCGATCGCATTGATCGCAATTAGCGTTTTTGAGCTTTCGGCACAAGAGGTTAGTGCTGCGTCGATTACCCCGATCAACCTTGACGACCTCACCCTGGGAGCAACCATCACAGGACCAGTGGGTCCGACAGTAGATGCATCCCTAATCAATGGTGATGGAAATAGCCTCGGGGACTTGACTAGTAGCGTTTCTTGTCCTGTTGGTTTTCTGACTTGTGTGCCGCCCCAAAATCCAGCGGGAACCATCTACACTTATATACACAAAGTTACTCCTGGTGTGGACTTTCCTAACGATCCCCCCTTCCCTCAACCGGATGGTTTACTTGCGTTTGATGATGTCAATCAGTTCGAGTTGGAGTTCAAAGCTGAAGGCTTTACAGGCGTTGCGGGCTATAGCTTTGGGGAAGCGAAGCAGGCACTGGGTTCCAGTGGGGAGTTTTCAATCAAGCTTGATGAAGATGGCAGTCTAGTCTGGAGCGTTGTAGGTGGATCAGATTGGAGTACTAATTCCGACACTCCAGAAACGATTTCTTTCTTTTGGCAAACCACACAACCTCCCATTGGTCCATTTGGGACGTTCACTGCTAAGAACGATACCCAATCCGGGACAGGTAATGGTCCACTGCCTCTGGCAGTCCCAGTGCCTGAACCGATGTCATCTCAGGGTCTACTGGCTCTGGGCTTTCTGGGCCTAGGATTAGTGGTTAAAAGGGCTATCGGCTCTAGTCTCTTTTAAGCCAATTAGTAGGGAGTAGGGAATCAAGATGCAGTAGCTGGATCTTGACTGGGTAAGAAAATTGTACAGCGGTTTGCAATTGCTATTAGGTATAAACTTCTGGGTCATAACTTACGCATTTGCCCCCTAAATCCCCCGAGCGAGCAATCCCTCGCTCGGGGGACTTTGACATCATTACCCCCCAGAATTGGGGGGCTAGGGGGGCTAAATCAAGTTAACCGCGTAAGTCCTGTGGGTTTTTAGGGAGCAGGGAAGAGAGGCTACACTTAACCAGATTTTACTTATCCCTAAACTGGTTCAACCAATTGGTCAAATCCACTTCGGTGTCTTGATGCAGTCGCTCATGGGGGAAACCCCCAAGACCGCGCTGCATCGCTTTCAAAATCTAACAACGCTTCTCCTAAATCTTCTAACTGGGAAAAGGATAACTGCTCAATTTGATTTTGTAATTGGGGATTGATTTCACCTAAACGACGGCTAAGTAGACGGATCATGAACAACTTAACCTCATTGGGCTTTTCTGGTCTAATCCTTGTTATAATTCTTCTTATAACCCTTTTTGCCATTAACCTCTGTTTTAAAATCTCCAGAGCCTGTGGATCGAAGCGTTCGGCCTGATCATCGAGCCCCATTGATTCCTCGAGTAATGCCAGGTTGTTGAGACTGGATGCCACATGGGGATGGTGGTGACCCAGGTGCTGCCTCAACAGCTTCAAAGCCTTCTTATAGAGGGGTTCGGCCTCGTTATAGCGCTCCATCGAGTGGTAGAGTAATGCCAGGTTGTTGAGACTGGATGCCACATCGGGATAGTCGGGACCTAGCAGCTGGGTTCTCATCTCCAAAGACTTTTTAAAGAGGAGTTCGGCCTGTTCATAGCGCTTCATTAAGTAGTAAAGATTTGCCAGGTTGTTGAGAGTGGATGCCACATGGGGATGGTGGTGACCCAGCTGCTGCGTCAACAGCTCCAAAGACTGTAGATAGATGCGTTCGGCCTTATCATAGTGCCCCATTGACTGGTAGAGATTTGCCAGGTTGTTGAGAGTGGTGGCTACAAAAGGATTGTGGTGACCCAACTGCTGCTTCGACAGCTCCAAAGACTGTAGATAGATGCGTTCGGCCTGCTCATAGCGCCCCATTGACTTGTAGAGTAACGCCAGGTTGTTGAGAATGATGGCCACAAAGGGATTGTCTTTCCCCAGACGGCTTTTGGTTATCTCTAAACATTGCTGATACCACCTTTTAGCCTGGTCATAGATACCTTGACCGTGATATAGTTTTCCTAAGCCAGTGAAGGGCCAGATTAAATCTTCATCCCTCAGCCAGTCTTTTAGGACTGTGGCAGTTTCGACTAAATGAGGGATAGCGGGGGTAACTCCTGTAATAAATTCTTTAGTTGGTCTATCAGGAATTTTTTCTGCTACAGCCGCCATTACCTGACAAAAGCTTTCCTTGTAAGCATCAGCCTCTGGTAATTGAGCCAGCTTGGTCTGGAAAAATTCTCGAATTAGTTGATGGAGTCGATAGGTTTGCTGTTCGGTCAGTTGTAATAGATTACGATTGACCAGAAAGCCATCCCGTAATTCTTCCAATTCTTCCTGTTCTTCTTCCCGGTCATCCTCATCTTCAGTTTCGATAACACACTTCTCTACCAAGAACCAATCAAAAGGAGCTTGAGCAAACAGACTCAGACGACATCCCAACTGTTGGGCTTCTGGACAATCTTTCAAATCTTCCCAAGATAACTCAAAGGCTGCTGCTACTCCCAACTGGGCTGTCATTTCCCCTTCTTCTTTTGGATCAAGTAATGCCCTTGCTGCTAATTTCTTTTTCTCTAAACGTTTCTGAAGTTTAGCAATGGTTACATTCGGATGTATATCTAAATATCGTCCGACTAACTCCAAACCCAAAGGCAAATAACCCAACCATTCACATAAGGCTTGTGCTTCTGTTAGTTCTTGCTCAATGCGCTCTTTTCCAACAAGGGATTCCAATAATTCCAATGCTGCTTCTGGGGATAGCACATCCAAATCAATTCGTCGGTAAGAAGCCCCTGGACGCTGACGGCTGGTGACCAGTACTTTAAAGCGGGATTGGGCTGGAGGTAAGTAGGGCTGAATTCTCTCTTTGTAGTCGTTGCTGAAAGAAGGCTAGCTGCTGTTGGTTATTTTCTACAAAAACATTGCAATATCTACAAAGATGA